>CAZVQH010000028.1:275-7801 GCA_964629205.1 uncultured Gammaproteobacteria bacterium | reverse complement strand
TAGTATAGCACTCGTGAAGGCGAGGTTCGGCGCGAAGGCGGCGAGCTTTTGCTTCACAGAGCGAACTATTTAACACATCAAAGGTGGGTCAAACCTTTATTAAACATATCGCTATGTTTAATTTTTCTTTCTGTCCTTCTTCAAAAATGAAGAAAATAAGTGCGGGGAGCACAGGAAAAATCCTGGGCTCCTTGTATTGGGATTACAAACCCAACATCCTAATTATCGCGTCCCCCGGGATAGGCAGTTTCAAGTCAATTACGATCTTGCTCAGAACATCATTGTAGAAGCTCTTGATAAACTCAACCGATACACCAGCCTCAGATGCTTTTTTGCCGATTCTGAGCATTAACTTTAAAATATCAAGAACGTTGCATGGGCGGTCCAGTTTCTCCTCTTCGCTGAATTTGAGAAGTTGGCTCCAATCGCTTTTGGGCATCGAGCTATCCATCCAGATGGAACAGAAATGCGAGAGAGATAGAATGACCCAGGCATGACCCGAATACTTGCCTTCAACTTGACCAGTGGACGACCCTGTGATGGGCGTTAGGTCCGCGACGTACCAGGCAGGTATCTCCATAGCGATGGTCGGTGCGACTGGCACTGGAACGGGGGTGATGGGGTAAGTGACCACAAAAACATTTCCGGCATAGACCATGTAACTCACGACGAGGACGGGAACTGAAAATCGCGCCATAGCGGCTGTAACTGAAGCTGCTTTGACAGAAGATGCCGCGCCGACTTTTGTAATCGTGTAACCGTTAATTCCCGTCAGGGTACCGCCGTAGACTGTTCCCACCATTCCAAAGGTAAGGGTGTTCAGGTAACTGTAAAAGGCGATTTCACCTTCCTTTGAGACTGAAATTGCAGGGAGCAAGCCTGTTTCGTGAATACTTCTGAACTTCGTTTCACATTTTTCTTCCCACCAATAGGTCTCCCAACTCCACTCGTATGAGCAGTCTTTATATTCGTAAACATCAATTGATCCCGGTACACCCAGTAACTTGTAGTTGTTTTCAGGTTGAGCGGTCAGGCGATTCCAAGTGCCTTCATAGTAAATCTCAACTACGTTTGCGGATACTTCTCGGTACTGGAAGTTCTCGGGTGCGGGGGTCTGTGAAGCGTTGTTCATGATGACCGAAGGGGCATTGTAGGTTCCGTCTGAAACCGTGATGCTGACCCATATTTTGGGACCGAAGGCAACGCCTTGTGCGTTTTTCATTTGCCAGTATCCCTTGTACGCGCCGTTTTGTGCGGGTGCAGTCATCGTTACCGATAAATCAATCGTATTCTTCACATCTACGTTCGCGATTAAATTCTGAACAGACGGCGTGGCACCCATCAAGTCTCCCTCAGCAAAGCCGAAAGTGAATTGCGGTGACCAAAAACTTGTGCCGGTGTTCCTAACGCGCCACGTCTTGACAAACTGTTCATTCGGCTTTACCACCGTCCCATCGGGAATGGTGACATCAGCGACAAACGCCAGATTGTCGACAGTTGATTGTGCCTTGACATCAAGCACTCCGGTGTTGGCGAGCATTGCCAAAACCATCAGTAACAAGGTAGCGGTCCTACCAAACCTTAACATGACATTGTCCTCCGTAACTTTTACCCATCTACTAACAGATTGTTCGGCAGCTTCCCTTTATTTTGGGGTCGCATCCTACTTTTTCTGGTTTCGTTACCCTTGAGTCATCCACTGATGATCTCTGCTTACACACCTTATCGGTATGTTTTTAGGGTGAGACGTGTTAGCGCCTTATTGAATTGTTGGTTCCCCTGCTTGCTTATTGCTTTTTGTTTCTTGTCCTTATTTCTTCATTTTGTCTTTTTCCTTTCTTCATAAATTGATCTTGCGCGCTGACTCCAAATATTTGGTGCCAAGGTGCAAGACCAATCCTTTCCTTACGGAAATAGAAAAAAGTTTTGACCCGTTTGTCAAAGTGCAACGAATCATAATCCGGCTCATGCAAAATAGAACCGGTCAAGGTTCGTTTCTTCTGGTTTTCCGACATTTTTTCCCACGACAAAAAGCCGGAGGCTTATTCCGGTTGGGATTTTCCAAAATGAGTGGAAAACATAACCTATAGTATATCAAATGTAAGAGAATATTTCAACCTATAGTTTATATTTCCTGAAGTTCGAGCTTAGCTTCTTCCTCGGTGATATTACGCTCGTTTGAAGAGTAATAAAGTCTAAGCGTAAGCTTATTTTTATATACGGAGATAACCTCGGTTTTTGTAAGAAGCGCGGACTTTTTCGCCTTGTCCATAATAGTCCTATAAGTAAGAGTACCGGATAATTCAAAAGTCCTGTCAAGTTTTATTACTGCATAAGGGTTGATAGGCTGATACGTCGGGAATGCCCTTGAGGAGGCAATCAAATTATCGAGATCGATTTCGGTCAGATATACACCGTCTTTTTCCTCAATCGTATACTCGGGAGCGGTTACCGCGTTCAATTCCCTCATTAAGCCTTCGATTATTCCCTTGAGGTCGAAGTAATCCGTGTTAACGGCCATACCCAGCCTGTAAACCTCGTTCGGCAAGTTCCCCGCTCTTTTTAGGTAAACCTTGCCTAGTTCAAAAAACCTGATTTCGTCTTTTTTACCGGCGTTGTTTTTGACATTCGCAAACAAGGAAGGAGTTATTTTTGTTCTCAAATATTCTATTTCTGCGGAAATGGAGTTTTTGAGCCGTAAATGATTCTTCGGATCAAGGCCGTGTTCCTTGAGCATGTCGAGTGAAACCATGGAATAGTTGATTATTTCATTGGCTCCCAAATGCTTAAGGAATAATTTAATCTTATTCTGGAAAACAAACAGGTTTTCCATTTCCTTCGGTTGTTCGACATAAACGGATGGGGACAAAACCGACTTTACGTTGTGATATCCATAAATTCTGGCGACTTCCTCAAGTAGGTCCTCCTTGATTGAGACATCATATTTCCGGTGCGGCGGAACAATGACCTTGATCTTGCCCTCCGAGGACGGCTTTACCTTGAATCCTAGCCTGATCAATATAATTTTGACGTCATTTTCCATTAACTTGGCGCCAAGCATCTTGCTGAAATATCCTAATTCAACTTCAATTTCATGACCCTCGTAGGGCGCCTTGAATATATCATAGACTTTTGAAGCAATTCTACCTCCGGCATGTTTTTCTATGAGTTGCGCACCATATACTGCGGTTGCCTCGACACGCTCTTCATCAAGTCCTTTTTCGAAATAGGTAGCGGCGATCGTCCTCTGGCCGGTTGTCATTGTTGTTTTCCGTATTTTTTCCTTGTTGTATGTCTGGACAAAAAGAAGCACCCGCTTGGTCTTATCAGAAATCGAAGAATTCAATCCTCCCATGATGCCGCAAAGATCAATCAATTCGCCGTTGCCGTCTTCAATCACGATATCTCCACCCGGAAGAATGATTTCTTTTTCGTCGAGGGTAGTGATCTTTTCACCTTTTAGGCTCGATCTCATTATCATTTTTCCCTTACCGATCTTGTCGAAATCAAACGTATGTACAGGTTGACCTAAAGCTACCATCAGATAGTTTGAAATGTCAACAACGTTGTTTATGGACTTGATGCCCACGGCATTAAGTCTTTCAACAATAAACTTGGGAGACGGCCCCAACTTTATATTGTCGAAAAGAATTGCGGTAAATCTTGAACACAAGTCTGTCTCCCGGATATCAACAGTTAAGGGCGAATTTTCGTTTTTTGGAATTGAGGAAAGCTTGAATTGAAGAAGAGGATTGATTTTCAGGTTTGCTTTTTTTCCGAACATCGGCAGGATTGCCAGGGCCTCCTGGGCAACTCCTATGACTGAGGCCGTGTCTATTCTGTTTGACGTTATCTCAATGTCATAAACTTTATCCCCCTCATATTCCTCCACTCTTTCAATTGAGGGTCCGCAAAGGGATAGATACTTTTGCAAATCGGCGGGTTTGGTGTCAGTTTCCAGATACTCAAGAAGCCAATTGTGGGTAATTTTTATGTTCATAGTTAAAATTGGTCCAAAAATCTTATATCCCCTCCGTAATAATTCCTTATATCATCCAGCCCGTACTTCATCATTATCACTCTTTCAATTCCGAATCCGAAAGCCCAGCCGCTGTATTTATCAGGATCAATTCCCCCCGCCTTAAGCACATTGGGGTGGACCATTCCCGTTCCTCCCAACTCAAGCCATCCTGATTTGCATATCTTGCATTTTTTGCCGTTGAGCACAGATGTGCCTTTGCAAACGGTACATGTGACATCAACCTCAAACGACGGTTCGGTAAACTGAAAGTGGTGTGGTCTTAATCTGGTTTTGGTTTCATCTCCGAAATATTTTTTTGCAAAATAATCGAGAGTGCCTTTGAGATGTGAAATATTTATGTCGCGGTCGACGCAGAGTCCTTCAAACTGAAAAAACATGGGAGTATGTGTAGCATCCCAATTTGGCCGGTAACACTTGGATATATTAATCATTCTGATAGGAGGTGCACCCACCCTTTTCATTTCGCGATTCTGGCCGTTTGAAGTGTGTGGAGTCAAAACCATTTTCCCAAACTCCGCGTGTGGAGGAAAATCAATGAAGGATGTTTCGAAATCATCTCTTGCCGGGTGGCCTTTGGGCATGTTGAGGGCTTCAAATGCGCTATATTCCCAATCAACCTCAGGGTACGAAACCCTGATGAACCCGATTTTTTCAAAAATTCCGGTAATCTCCTCGATTGCGTATGAAACCACATGCAGACTGCCTTTAGGGTAAGCCTTTCCGGGCATAGTCTCGTCAAAGTTGTTTGAGGGCTTGCTTGATGCGAGTTCTTTTTTTTTGACTTCTAACTTCTCCTCAACTTCCCGCTTGAAGAGATTGAGGGATGATCCGTATTGTTTTTTTTCGCCGGTCGGGATATCTTTAATTTTTTTGAGAAGATCGTTCAAGATACCATTTCGTCCCAAATACTCGATATGAAGTTCCGCAAGTAATTTGGCGCTATCGGCTTTTGATAAACTATTTGAGAAAGCTCGCCTATGGTCATCAATATTTACCATAAGGGAATTATAAGACATTTCGGCTTATATTTCTGCCGAAATTATTCAAGGAGCATAAAAGTCTTTATGTCTTTGGCGACATTAAGACATTTCGGCTTATATTTCTGCCGAAATTATTCAAGGAGCATAAAAGTCTTTATGTCCTAAACGACATTAAGACATTTCGGGTAACTTTTTGCACGCAAAATATCATTTTATTGCCGATCTTGAATCTCAAATCAGGAGAACGTAGTTATGATTTGACCGAATCAACGATCTTTTTGAAAGCTTCGGGATAATCGTTGGCGATCTGGGAAAGGACTTTACGGTCTAATGAAATTTTCTTTGCGCTTAAAGCCTGAATGAATTTGCTGTAGGTAAGTCCCATTTCGCGTACCGCGGCATTGAGTCTTGTAATCCAGAGTTGTCTGAAGTCGCGTTTCTTGGCCTTTCGCCCTGCGAAAGCATACTCTCCCGCATGAAGAACGGCTTCCTTGGCTTTCTTGAACTGTTTGTGTCGGGTCATCCAATAACCCTTAGCCAGTTTCAAAACCTTTTTATGTCTTCTCCTTGTTTGTGTTCCTGCCTTTACTCTTGCCATATTATTATGCCTTCCCCATCATTTTAAGTAACTTTTTTTTGTTTGTTCCTTCTACAGTTTTCATCAATTTCAATCCTCTCAATTTTCGTTTACCTTTTTTGCTTCTCAAGTGCCTGAAGCCCTTGGATCTGTGCAAAAGTTTTCCCGATCCGGTTACTTTGAATCTTTTTGAAGCTGCTTTTCTGGTTTTTTGCTTGTTTTTTGCCATATTCGTTATTAACTCAAAATTATATTATAACACAACTTTTTACTTTTTCTTGGCAACAACGGCGCGAATAACCCTGCCCTCAATGCGGGGGGGCTTGGAAATATTGACATCACCAAGACTCGATATATATTTGTTCACCAAATCAAAAGCCATCGGCTTTTTGATGACTTCACGCCCTTTGAGCATAAGATTGATTCTAACCTGGTAGCCCTCCTTCAGGAACTCCTTAGCCTTGTTCTCCATCCGCAGCAAATCGGCAGCGCCTATGAAAAGGGATAGGGAAATATCTTTCGATCCGCTTTTCTTTATTCCTTTCTTGGCTTCCTTTTCTTTCTTCTCTTCCTGGTAAAGGAATTTCTTAAAATCGATAATTTTCGCAACGGGCGGCTTCGCCATCGGGGCAATGAGCACCAAATCAACTCCTTTTTCCCCGGCCAATCTCAACGCCTCACTCTTATTAATGACGCCAACTTGCTCTCCTTTTTCATCTATTACCCGTAGATCCGTAGCTTCTATCCTATGATTTATAGAATAGAACTTTCTTGGACGGTATTGCTGTCTATGAAAAGTTCTCAATTTGGCTTTTTAGAATATTTAAGAATTCGGTTACGGGCATTTTCCCTAAATCCTTGCCCTCCCTGGTTCTTATACTGATAATATTGTCGTTTTGCTCCTTCTCCCCAATTATAACCATGTACGGGATCTTTTGCAATGTTGTTTGCCTGATCTTGGCGCCGAGAGTTTTGTTGTCAAGGTTTATTTCCGTTCTCAGGCCGTTTTTCAAAAGTTCTGCCTTTATCCGTGATGCATAATCCTGGACCTTGTCCGAAATAGGCAGAATTGCCGCCTGAACAGGCGAAAGCCATAACGGTAACGCGCCCCCATAATGTTCAATCAGGAAAGCAATTGTCCTCTCGAACGCTCCAAGTGAAGCGCGGTGGATCACAACAGGCTCATCTTCTTTCCCTTCCCGGTTGACGTATTTGAGCTCAAAACGTTTAGGCATGACAAAATCATATTGGACCGTGAATGCGGTATCTTCTTTGCCGTTGACGTTCTTCATCTGGACGTCAATCTTCGGGCCGTAGAAAGCTGCTTCGTTCTCAGCCTCAAAATAAGGAACTTTTTGATTTTTGAGAACCTCACGCAATATTCCTTCAGCATAGTCCCACATAGCGTCGTCCTTGTAATATTTCTTGGTTTCCTTGCGGTCGCCAAGGGACAATCTGAATCGATAGTCCACTCCTGCCTTAAGGCCCAAAGCGCGGTTGACAAAATCAATAAGGTCGAGAACTCCAAGGATTTCATTTTTTGCCTGATCTTTCGGCGTAATAATATGGGCATCCGACAAAAGGAATGTTCTCACTCTGATCAGTCCGGTAAGCTCACCGCTCTTCTCATACCTGAACTGCGGTGAAATTTCGGCAAATCTTATAGGCATCTCATGATATGACCAGGGCTTTGTTTTGAATAGGGCGAAATGATGAGGACATGTCATCGGTCTCAAGATCAACTCCTCATCATCAACAATCATCGGAGGATACATTGTCTCCTTGTAATAAGGATAATGCCCTGAGGTCCGGTAGAGATCAACTTTAGCGATGGGAGGCGTTGAGACATGTTGATATCCTCGCTTGACTTCCTCGTCCACTATAAACCTTTCAAGAACACGCTTGATAGTTGTTCCCTTCGAGGTCC
>CAZVQH010000028.1:0-265 GCA_964629205.1 uncultured Gammaproteobacteria bacterium | reverse complement strand
GGCAATCCTTTTCCAACCAAATCCGAAAAAGCGAAAAGATCCAAATCCCGACCCAGTTTCCTGTGATCTCTTTTTTTTGCCTCTTCTACTCTCGTCAGATGGTCATCAAGCTCTGTTTTTGAGGGGAAAACCGTGCCGTAAATGCGCGTAAGCATTTTATTCTTCTCATCCCCCCGCCAATATGCTCCGGCAACTGCCGTAAGCTTGAAATGCTTCAACTCGCGATCAGGATGATCGCAATGGCCTCCACGGCATAAATCCCAAT
>CAZVQH010000027.1:0-8002 GCA_964629205.1 uncultured Gammaproteobacteria bacterium | reverse complement strand
TTCTTTATGGAGGTCCGGCGCAAAAACTCTCAGCGTCTAACAACGGGAACTACGTTGATACGTTTGTCGAATACATAATCACCCTAATTATGCTTTGGGCAGTGACAGTCTTTCCGTGGTTCTTGCTTAGAACTTTCCGTGACTATTGTTGTGACGGCATAAACGCAATCAAAAACATGATGCTTTCAAGCCTTAATAACTTTAAACCTGGCCCAACCCCTCCCTCACCCGTTGCGCCAACCCAATCCCAGACTTTCGGTACTGCACTTGATATGAAGTCGTCCAGGGAAAATACTACCGAAATCCACAGAAAGATAGAAACAATTGAAGAGATAAAACGGGCCCGCACAGATGAGATTGTCCAATCGCTGGACCTTAAGGCAACAAATATTACCCAGATCGCAAACTTTGAAACAAATAAAAATGTAAAACAGAACGTGACGAAAAACATAAGCTATCTTAAAAATCCGGCCAGCGCCGAAAGCGGCAATGACAGGCTGAGATATATGAACTTAAGAAGCGAGCTTTCAACCCGAGCCCAGAAGGCAGATCCGATGGCGCGCCAGGTTATAAATAGTTTTATGTTCTCAAAGCCACAACAGATTGCCCAAAGACAAACCATAATAAGCTCGCTTCCGAAAGCTGTTCCGGTCACAAACATAATCTCGGTCAAGGTAAAGCTTCCTCAGGCCAAAGTCGAATCCGTCTCCTCGTCGATTTTCGATTACGGAGCCACTAATAAGGATCTGGCGGCGGCAATTTCGGCAAAAACCTCGCTATCGGCTGAAAAAGTGCAGGAAGTCTTAAGTCTTTTGAGTCAAAATTCCAAAGAGCCCCCGGGAAAAGTGACGAACAAAATAATGGAGCAGGCAAAACTTGAAAAAGAAAAAGTCACTCAGGTAATCCAGGAATTCTCGAAAACAGTGACGGAAGACAGCAAAATGACTGACGAAATTGCCAAAAAGCAAAATATTGATGTGGCAGAAGTCAAAAAAGTTGTCGACGTCCAAATGCCAATAATCGCCAACCCGGAAAAAAATATTGATGCAGTTGCCCCGGTCTCTCCGCTTGTCTCAATCGATGAATACGAGCAGGTTAAGAAAATGTGGATTGACCACTACGAAAAGGGAGAGATTCCAATTGCGGAGAATATAATGACCCGTGAAAGCTGGGTTGAGCAGGATATTGTTCTGATCACGAATACGCTTAACAAATTGCTATCGGAAGACCAGTCCCTCAAGGAACAGGCGCTAGATGAGGTGGGATTCATACTTCCGATATTCCTTGTAAACAGCCTTTCGGGCGAACAACTGGTGACCTATCTAAAAGCAAAGGTTGAGGCAGCCAGACAGGTTCAAGGCCTACAGCTTAAGGAAAAAGAAATAACCGAAAAACTGAAGGCCCAGAGCGATCAGGTTCAGGTGCTCCGTCCCAAGAAAAAAGAAGCGGCAAAAACGATGACGATGACCGATGAGATGGAAATCAAATGACAAGAAGTTTCTTGCTGGACTTTGTCAATGTTTCAGCTCCCAGCTTTCCAACCAGAACCGTATCCTCAATTCGCATTCCCCACTTGCCCGGCAAATAGACTCCGGGCTCAATTGTGATCACCTGACCTTCCTTTTTCCGATCAACACCTAAAGGTGAAACTTTCGGCATTTCGTGAATTTCTAGTCCGACTCCGTGGCCGGTAGAATGCGAAAAATTAGGAAGTCCGTCTTCGTCTAATGTTTTCCGGCAATATAAATCCACATTCTTAAGAATCGATTCCGAATTAATGCGGGAGATTGATTTTTTCTGCACTTGGAGCAGTTTTTCATAGCTGTCGGCAATCTGATTTTCCGGTCTCCCCACAAAAACCATTCTGGTCATATCGGATAAATAATCTTCGTGCTTTGCGCCAAAATCTATCAGGATAATGGATCCCGCCCTAATTTTGCGATTGTTCCCTCCCCGGGTATCATAATGGGGAATTGCAGAGTTCTCATCAACGGCAATAATCGGATAAAATGCCAGATCATATCCCCGCTTCTTCAACCAGAATTCAATATTGAAGGCAATTTCTTTTTCGGTTTTGCCTATGGCGACGGTTTTTATGATTTCCTCCAAACACAAATCCGAAATTCGGCATGCGTTTTTTATTTTGCTTATCTCATACCCTTCTTTTACTTCCCGCAATTTCATGGTTAGTTTTTCGGTTGGGATAAGCTCAGCAGAGTCTATGTTCTTTTTGAACGCCTCATATTCCAAAAACTTCAAGTCCTCCGCCTCAAATCCGATTGTCTTTATTTCTTCCTCATCGACTATTTCTTGAATGTGTTTTGTGAGCCGTTTTTCGGAAGAAATATATCTTATATTGTGGGCACTGCTCGCATACCTGTTATCGGTGAAGATATATTCACCTTTTTTTGTTATCAGTAGCCAAGCCTCCCTTTCATTATCAACGAGCGTCTTGAATCCCGACAAATAAAGGATATTGTAATAATTTGAAATCAATAAAGCGTCAATTTTTAGAGATAACATTTTGTTTCTTATTGCCATAACGCGTTGTTGAGTCATAGAAGGTAATTATATATAATCTACTGAATTACACCTACAAAATGAAACTTACACAAAAACAAAAAGGAGTCATTGCGCTAGTCCTTTTAGCTCTCCTTTTCGCTTCTATGGGGGTCTTTGCCCGGTATATGCAGACAAGTTTTACCCTGTTTCAGCAGGTCTACCTTAGAGTTGCCGCGGCGCTTTTATTGAGTTTCATATTTTTCAAAAACAAGATAAATCTTGGAAAGATACTTAAGATCAATTCCCGGGACTGGTTGGTCCTTGTTTTCAGATCACTGATGCTTTATGTGTTTGGAGTATCCCTTTTCACCTATGGAATAATAAATGCCAAATACAGCAATGTCTCCTTCATAAGCGCATTGCCATTAACAGCCGTTTTCGGATTCATATTGCTTAAGGAAGAATTCACTTTTAAAAAAATGATGTATATTCTTTTGGCATTTATTGGCGTTGTTTTCATTTCCGTGACGGATTTAAACAATCTGTTTAATTGGGGCCGGGGCGAATTTGTGACCCTGATTTCCGTAGTTTTTTTTAGCCTGAGTTATGTCGGCCGAAAGTGGCATTCTAAACTGCTCAATAATTATGAAATCACGACCCTCATCTTCCTTATTTCCCTTATTTTTGTTTTTTTGACATCTTTCTTCATGGGGGAGAGTCTGCCGATTTACGGTTGGTCATATTTTTTGGGTCTGGTGGTACTTTTCGCGGGGTTATTTAATGTCGGAAATTTATATCTGACCAACTATGGATTCGAGAGAGTTGAGGCGGTTTTTGCAAGCAACCTTCTTACTCTCGAGTCTCTTTTTGCCATTTTTATCGGTTTCATTTTTTTCCGGGAAGTCCCGGTGATGCGCGAGCTTGTTGGCGGTGCCCTTATTATCTTCAGTGTAATTAAAATGAATGAGTTAGAATAGTTACTAGACATGAAACTCAAAACAAAAATTCTTATTTATATTTTTGCGATAATCTTTTCCTTTCCGTTTTTGTTTTATTCCTTCCAATACCTGTCCCGTGCCGCCTATGTAAAGGCAAATATAACCGTTGATGTGGCTAAAACTTCAGGGCCCTTTCCCGATCGATGGAAGGCGTTGGCGCAGGGAGGGGAAGAAGCTGGAGTCAGAATGCTCGAACCGGTTGTACCCCAAGTGGCTGAACTATATCCTCGCTACATAAGGATAGATCACATCTATGATTTCTACGACGTCGTCTCCAGGGACTCGTCAGGCCGCCTTAGTTTTGATTTCAGCAAATTGGACTATACGGTCTGTGATATCTATCACACCGGGGCAAAGCCATTTTTTTCCCTGGGATATATGCCTCCCACCATGGCGGATGACGGATCTTTAATCGGCAAGCCAAAGAGCTGGGGGGAATGGAGCGAGCTTGTTAGAAGAACTGTCGAGCGTTACAGCGGAAGATCAACGATCTTACCGTGCGGCGCCATGCAGGAATTTTGGAAAAATGACATATATTATGAAGTTTGGAACGAGCCTGATCTTGAAAGTTTTGGGAAATGGAGATATCAGGCGGGAGGAAAAAGTTATAGCGACTTGTATTTCTATTCGGTTAAGGGAGCCGAATCAGCCAAGGATATTTATCCTTACAAAATCGGGGGTCCGGTTACCACCGCACTTTACAAAAATTGGATCCAAAGATTCCTTGACTATGTCAGCGTCAACAATTTGAGGATAGACTTCATAAGCTGGCATCACTACTCCAAGAAGACCGATGACTATACCCGAGACATTATAAATCTCAACAAATGGCTTGGAGAATCGCCAAAATACGACAAGTACGAAAATCTTCCTAAAATAATATCGGAGTGGGGCTATGATTCCGAAAAAAATCCGATTGCCGATACCGAGGTCGGCGCCGCCCATACTTTGGCTTCAATCAGGAATTTTATTTCCGCAAATATTGAAGCAGCGTTTCTATTTGAGATAAAGGATGGGCCCACGCTTTCTTGGGGAATCCTGGGGACTAACGGAGAAAAGAAGCCACGATATTACGCGCTTCAAATGCTCAATTCGCTTGAAGGGAGGCAAATATTTGTTGAGGGTGAAGGCACGTATGTGTCGGCGCTTGCCGCAACAACCGGGGAAAAAACTACTCTTATTTTGACAAACTACGACGGGTCAGGGCGCAACACTGAGGCGGTCCCGGTCGTCTTTGAGAATTTGGGGCAAGGACCTTATAATTTGACAAAAATCCACATAGACGGAAGGAGGGAAAGTACGCTCAACATTATTCCGGTTCAGGGAGAAATAAGGTTGGAACGGGAAAAGGCCATAATCATGTCCCCGAATTCAATTATCGGACTGGAACTTACTTCTTCTCAAAATACAAGGTGACAACAGATGTAATTGTTTGAGTTCCTTCCTCAATCGATGGTCCTCCACCACCCCCACCTGACATGATCGCTTTTTCAGAATACATTGGATAGATTCCACCTTGGGTTGGCGACGCCTCAACCATATTGGTAACTTTACCCAGCTCGACTCCTAAATCTTTTGCAAGTTTCTCGGCCTGGGCTTTGGCGTTTTTTATGGCCATATCTCTAACCTGTTCACGATAAGTTTCAGGTTTGTCGATCGAGAAACGGACGCCCTGTATCTGATTGGCACCTGCGGTTGTTACCTCTTCAATTACCTTGGATACCATTTGAGTATCCCGGACCTTTATTTGGATTGTGGCATTGCCGTTATATCCGCTTATTGTATTGACGTTATTATCATATCTGTAGTTCGGGTAAACTGAGTAGTTGGATGTTTTTATATCCCCTTTTTCAATACCCATTTCCCGCATAGCGTCTATAATCTTGTCATTAATGGAATTGATGGTTTTTTGAACATCTGAGACGGCTCCGCGGTTGTCGACGGTAATTCCGGCATCAACATAAGCGGTGTCTGGTGTAACCTCCATCTTACCCTCCCCGACAACAGCCAGTTCACTGCTTCGGGTCGTGTTTACGACCGTGAATGGATACGAGATATCCAGGGTTTTTATAAAAAACAAGGCGATGACAACAACCGAAATAACCGTTACGAAATGAAAAAGAAAATGTTTGTTACTTTCCATATATAAAAACTTTACCCGGTTTTTGGTGAAAATTCAACTTGATGTGGAGTTATAATATATTCATGGCTTTTTATCCGGATATAAGCAATATTTACGGCGAAAGACTTGATGCGATTGTTGAAGGCGATGAAAATAGCCTGGAAACAATCATATTTGTTCACGGATTCGCTACCGACAAACACGAAACCGCCCGTTACTTTGACGACCTTGCCTTCATTTTAGGACGGAATTTCAGAATCGTCAGGTTTGATTTTTCCGGTTGCGGCAAAAGCGACGGCAAGCTTGAAGACAAGGACTATGAAAAATGGTCAAAGGACCTGAGGACGATAATCAATTTTGTCAAGGAAAAATACCCCGGCGATATCTATATATTAGCTCAATCGATGGGGTGTTTTATAACATCAATGCTCAACCCGTCTGGAATAAAAAAAACAGTGTTCACGGGTCTTCCCAATGCAAACACAGACTATATAATCGAGCGGCTTATTGAAAGGTTCGGGTCCAAAACCGGGGCAAAAATCGACTTCGAAAATATAAGTATTTTTCCGAGGTCCTCAGGAGTCAATCAAAAAATAGGTCCGACTTTCTGGAAAGTATTACGACTTCTCAAACCAGCAGAAGTTGTTGCTAAATTTTCAATGAGTACATCACTTTTGATAGTCCATCCAAAACAGGATGAAATAGTCGGACAGCTGTATTTGGCGCAGTACGAAAAAATCCCCGGAGTTACCGTTATGAGATTGAACGGCGATCATAGCTTCAAAAATCAGGAAGATAGGAACGTCTTGATAAGCGAGCTGGTTAAATTCTTCAAGCCGATCGGTTAACCACGTAGTCGGCTATGGAATTGATCATCCGGTCGAAATCATCCTTTTTCGTAAAACGATGATCGGCTCCGATAACGATTTCCAAGGAACAATCGCTTATGAGTCCCGAAATCCTAATACTTTGATCAACCGGAACATCAAGGTCCCGGTTGCCATGGATTATGAAAGTAGGAATCTTTATTTTTTTGGCAACATCATATGCGATATTTTTCATGGAGTCTTCATAAAAACCGAATTTAAGTTTTTTGCCCTCGATCTTCCTGTGTCCGGTTTTCTTCCAGACGGCAACAAGTTTTTTATCCATATAGGTCGGAACTTCGGCAAAACTCGAAACAGGCGCTTTTTGGACAAGGACGTAGATGTCTTCACTTTTTGATGCCGCAATAAAACTTGATAGGCCGCCGAAGCTCGATCCCATAAGTCCGATCTTCCTATATCCGCGTGCTTTCATTAATTCTATCGCTTTCAAAGTATCCTCAACAGCAATAGTTACGGTCAAATCTTCGAAATTTCCTTCAGACTCCCCATGAGCGAAAAAATCGAAACGGAAAGTTGAAAAGCCGTTTTCATTTAGTTTTTTGGCAAGTGAAATGCAGGTACCACTCTCTTTGCTGGAATTAAAGCCATGACTCAGTATAATAATCGGCCGGCCTGGATCACCGGTCGGGTCGGTCAGTATTCCGCATAGTTTAGAATTTGTTGAATTAAGAAAATACAACCTCTCTTCCATATAAATATTTTACAATTTTTGTATCGGTATAATATCCGTATGAAAAGGATAATAGAAACAGTGGGCTTCATTCACATTAAAAACAGAAAACTCCTTCTGGTGAGACCTTTTAATAAAAAAATTTTTTATATGCCCGGTGGTAAAAAAGACAAAGGTGAAAATAATATTGGAGCACTGATACGGGAAGTCAAGGAAGAGCTTGGGGTTGAGGTAAGTCCCGGAAAAGTCGAATATTATGGGGTTTTTGAAGCTCAGGCTTACGGCAAGGATGAAGGGGTAGTTGTAAAAATTCATTGTTTTACAGCTGACCACTCCGGAGTAATTGAATCGAAATCCGAAATTGAAGAAATTGCCTTCTTTTCTCACGATGAGTACTTAAGGAGGTCTGAAGTTGCCCCGGCAGTCAAATTGATAATAAAGGATCTCAAAAGAAAGGGGTTTATAGACTAATTATTTATGAAAAATTTTATTAAAAATCTGCTCGGGTATTTAAATAAAAATAAACATTATACTATTGACTTTGTCGACAGGAAATACCGTCGGGGAATCGGAAGGTATACTTATGGGAATCCGGTGATTATGGATTGGAATGACGGGTCAAAGCTTTTGATCGGAAATTACTGCTCAATCGCAAACGGAGCCATTATCATGTTGGGCGGAGGCGGACATAATCCCGCCTTTATCTCAACCTATCCGTTCCCTTCCCGCCCCAAATTATGGGGGAAAATAAAGGAATACAGAATAGAAAGCGGCGATGTTGAAATAGGTTCCGACGTTTGGATAGGTCTTGGAGCAATAATCC
>CAZVQH010000026.1:0-8133 GCA_964629205.1 uncultured Gammaproteobacteria bacterium | reverse complement strand
GGAGTCGGGTTTGAGCTCATAAATTCCAAAACCACTCCTTCGTTCCAGAAATTCGCTTCAAAAATAAAGGAGAAATCCATGGACGAAAACACGACAGGAACCATAATCCAGCAACCGCTTCCCCAGGAACTTTCAACCGACAGCATTTACAACTATATTCCGGAACTCAAGGAGATTGAAGGAATGAAGAAAAAATCACCTTTCTTTGCCCCGATCGGAATGGCCGTCCTGACAATGATAAAGTACATATACGGTAAAAACAAACTTACACCAGACCTGTTTGTTGACATTGGCCGCGACAGGAATCTTTTCAAGAAACTTTTCAAGAACAAAAGAGTTGTACTCGTCGGACGCGGCGTCACAGGAGGAAGACCTATCGGCAAAATGCTGACTGAAGTAAAAATAAACTATATCAGCCTCAACTCCCAAACTCCCAATCCGGAGTCGTATTTCCAGAATGCCGATCTGATCATAACCGCAGTCGGCCGGAAAGTGATTGAACCTTCTATGCTCAAGCCGGGAGTTGTCCTTATCAATGTCGGAATGCGCAAGGAACACGGCAGACTCAAAGGCGATTATGACGAATCGGAGATCAAGGATATCGCCTCAACCTATACGCCAACTCCAGGCGGAATGGGGCCGATTGACGTTGTTTATCTCTACAAAAACCTTATCGACGCCACCAAACTTCAGTTGAAGAAATAACGGTTGGCAGGAAATATATTTCTATGGCAGTAATTGTAGTCACGGGTCAGACCGCAACCGGAAAAACCGCATTAGCCCAGAGACTTGCTGATGAACATAATGGAGAACTCGTCAATTATGATTCCCGTCAGGTTTACAAATACCTCGATATCATAACCGGCAAAGATTTACCCGCTTCGGTTGTCCATTTATACGACATAGTTGAACCAAACGAATATTTTTCCTCATTCGAATTCGTTGAAAAAGTCCGCCCCGTGATTGCTGAAATCGAAAGAAGGGGAAAGACGCCTATATTGGTCGGCGGAACTTATTTATACCTGAAACACCTCCTTTACGGATTTGATGTCAAAGTCGCCCCCGATCCGGCTCTCCGCGAAAAACTGAACAGGCTGTCAGCCTCAACCCTGCAGGAAAAATTGAAAGAGATTGACCGGCGGGTTTTTGAAGGCATGAACAACAGCGACCGGAATAACCCTCGGCGTCTCATACGCAAAATCGAGATACTGACCGGTACCCCTCAGGAGGAGGTATCAACAACCGACCCGATTAAACCTACGCTGTTTGTCGGTTTGCGCTATAGGAAACGTGAGGACTTGGCCCGCGCCATTAAAACAAGGGTTCAGTCGCGCCTTGACACTGGCGCAATTGATGAGGTTAGGTCGCTACTTAAGCGGGGATATACGGAAAATGATCCTGGCCTGAAAACAATCGGATACAATGAACTTATAAAATTCATAAAAGGCAGGCTGTCCAAGGAGGATGCGATTGATCAGTGGATAAATCACGAAATCCAGTATGCCAAAAGGCAGTATACTTTCATGAAGAGGGATGGAAATATAAGTTGGAGGGAAATATAACCATGCTTGAAGGAACATTGGATGCGGGAACGTCAATCCCTACAGGCGCGCGACTTGCGAATTCGGAAATAGTAAGCCGGATGGCGCCAGTTTATCTGGCAACTCCCTCACGTCTGAATCCAAATGTGATGAGGACGGAGCCATTGATGATCTCCAACCCTCTAAACGGAAGTGACTTTTCACCCACTACCCCCGATAACGTTCCGGCCGGGACTATAATGGCCATCAAGAGTTTCTCGGGAGACACAAACAAAAATGAAGCTCGGATTTACGAACTCAGCGCTACTGGCGGCAAGATTGTCGCAAAACCGCTGGTAATGGTGCCTGAGCGCGTAAGAAGAATAATTGAGACCGAGGTAACTGGTGAAGCCCTGGGACCATATGATCCGCCAATACAACTGCCTACTCTTGACGTTGGCGTAAATATCGAGTCGGGAAACGAGTCGAAAACCTCCTTTCAGATTGTCAAACAGCAAAACCCAAAAAGAGGGGATGACTACTACACTGTTGCAGTTGCAACTCCGGGAAGATTACGCCGGTTCGGAGGCTGATTTTTGTATATCCTCGATATCCCGGTCGATCTGCTTTATCAATTCGCCGGCATCATCGAATTTTTTTACATCGCGTATCCTGCCGAGGATCTCGACTTCCATCCGCCTGCCTTCGGTATCAGGAATCTCTTCGTTTCTTTTGTCAATCAGATAAATCTCGCATGATGTGACATCATCTTCAAAAGTAGGCGACTTTCCGAAATGGAGCGCGCCTAAGTATTTTTGATCGTTCACATATAGGAATGCACCGTATATCCCGTATTCCATTTTCAGTCCATCAGGTATTTTGAGGTTGATTGTCGGAAACCCGAGCGTTCTCGCCCGACCGCGTCCTTTGACTTGATAACTGATGAATCTCACTTTTTGAAAGAAAAACGCAGAATTTTTGACACGTAGAAAAAGAGGGCGATAATCGCGACCATCTGAGTCGGGGAGAGGTAATACCCGACTACAAGCATCAGAAATATTATTGACAGAAAAACAACAAGGGCTGATGCGTAACCCATCGATTCGCTTTTCAAGGCCTTCCTGTATATTCCCCAAACAAAAACGGCAGCGATGGCATATAAGGTTACCGTAAGGCGCGGAGTATTCCAGTCATGATCAACGGTCCCGTTATTGAAGACTGTGAAATAAGTTGCACCAACGGCAAGGAAGACCCAAATCAAAAACTTTATTATTTTGATTTTCATTATTTATATGTTACCATAATCTATATCTTTCGGGGTATTTGCGTGATTCAAGATCGGAAGTTATACTCTTCGACCCGGCCCAAAAAACCGGGATGACCGGATGGAATTTCCGGAGCGACCGTATAGTCGGGAGGAAAGAAAGATACAAAAAACGTCATTAGTTATGACGTTGATATTATATATTGCCCCGAAAGGGGTATTTTTTATGCGTAAAAACGCTTTTTCCGCACGTGAATTGGCAATTGCGGCCGGACTATCGGCAGTTTCCGCCGCCACACAGCTTGTCCATATCGGGTACCAATCGCCGCAATTCGGAATGTGGATCGATATCGTTGCCGTAACCTGGGTAATTGCTTTTCTCCTGTTCGGCATCAGGATGGGATTTCTGGTATCGGCAACCGGTGCGCTTATCATAACCTTGTTTGCCCCCGATACCTGGCTAGGCGCCAGCATGAAGTGGGTTGCCAGTTTTCCGATGCTTCTTATCATGTCTGCCTGGATTTATATGCTCAAGAAAAATATCAGCCACTATTCAAAAATCATAAACCTGGCTTTTCCGGTTTTAGTTGCCCTTGGTGTCCGACTGCTTATTGTTATTCCCTTGAATTATTATTACGCAATTCCCATATGGACCGGAATGACGCCTGAGGCGGCGATTTCTGCGATTCCCTGGTACATTATTGCCCTATTCAATATAGTCCAGGGAGTGATTGACGTTGCGGCCGCATGGATACTTGTATATAAATTCAAACTTAACCGTTTCGCCCGTAATGAAAAATAAACGAACAAAAAAAGGAGTGCTTTTCGAAAACGTTTCCCTGTCTTACGGAGGAGGAAAGCGTGAGCTTGAAGAAGTCAATCTTTTCATTCCTGCGGGGTCTTTTTTCGGAATTACAGGCGTCAACGGAAGTGGAAAGAGTACTCTTATCCAACTTATAAACGGTCTTATTCCCCAACAGATACCTGCAAAACTTAGGGGAAAAGTTTACGTTGACGGAGTATCGACGATAGCGAAGCCTGTCTCATTTTTTGCGTCCCGTATCGGCATGGTTTTCCAGAACCCGGATTTCATGCTGTTTAATCTAACTGTTGAAGAAGAGATTCTATTCGGACTTAAAAATCTAAAAGCTGAGAATCAGCGGGTGAGAATTTCCCGGGCGCTTGCTGAAGTCGGATTGAGGGGGTATGAGAAACGGGATCCGCAGACCTTGTCGCTTGGACAGAAACAGAAAGTCTGCCTGGCCTGCATTTTGGCCGCTGATACTCCTTACATCATTCTTGACGAGCCGACCGCGATGTTGGACCACAAAAGCAGTCTGAAGTTGTTTGCGATACTTAAATCATTAAACATGGCGGGTAAGACAATAATCGTTGTCGAGCATGAAACTGACCTGCTTCTTAATTACGCCGACAAAATGATAGTGATTGACAAAGGGCGTGTGGTTGCCGAGGGAACACCAAGGGGAGTGTTTTCGAAAAAAGAAATACTTGGGGAAATCGGGATAAAAGTTCCAAACCTTAGATAATGAATAATTTTGGCGTTTTGGCAAAAATAGCTCTATTGGTTTTTGTAAGTGCCGTAACCTTGAACCTTAGAAGTCCGTTTCATTTGTCGTTGGTCCTGTCGATATCGGGCGTCGCTATTTTTTTCGTGAAGAAGAAACATAAGTTTTTTGCCAGGGCGAAAAGCCTTGTTCCGGCCGGGATTATTATCTTTGTTCTCCAGGCAATTATCGGTCAGGGTGATATGACCGCAAAACTATCCTTCTCCTATGTTGTTTTCTCGAAGCTGATAATAATAAGCCTGTTGGTTTTATTTTTTACGACCTATACTTCACCCGGAAGAATCGTTTCCGCATTCTTTTTTTTGGGGGAGAATATCAGGATCATGCTGACGATGACATTTTACTTTATTCCGCTAATTTATGAAGAGGCACGATATATTGCAGCCGTTCAAAAATCCCGTGGACTTGGAAGCAGCCGGTTCAACATCGCTCCGCTTATCGTCCCGCTTCTTCACCGGATTTTTTTGAGGGCTCAAGCCCTTTCCCTGACGATAGTATCCCGAGGATATGAAGGTTAACTTTTTTTGTTGAAGAGATTGAAAAATGCCTCCTTGGGTATTTCCACCTGACCGATCATTTTCATTTTCTTCTTTCCTTCTTTTTGTTTTTCGAGTAGCTTACGCTTACGGCCGTAATCACCGCCTCCGACCAATTTTCCGCTTTTAATGAGAACGTCTTTTCTAAAAGGGGACAACCTCTCAGAAGCGATTATTTTACCTCTGTATTGCGCCTGGATCTTTACCTCATATTGCTGACGTGGTATCAACTCGCGCAAACGGGAGGTGATGAATCTTGCCTTATCATCGGCCTTTTCCTTGACGACAATCTCCGAGAACTCCTCAACTGGCTCGCCGTTTAAGAGCACCATCAGTTTTGCGGCATCGACTTTCTCGTGTCTCAAAAACTCCCAATCCAAGGATGCAAATCCCGAGGATACACTCTTGAGATTGTCGAAAAAATCGGACATCAGCTCCGACATAGGCATCTCGTAACTCAACATAATTTTATTTTTATTGTCCATAGTTATGAACTTGCCCCGGTAATTTTGGACCAATTGCATGACCGCCCCGACGTATTCGTTGGGGGTGATTATCATTATTTTCACGTAAGGCTCGAAGAATATTTCATTTTCGATTTTGTATTCTACCTGCGGAGGTGTTAGCACAAGACTCAAATTAAATTCGCGTTCAAGTCTTTCCCGGACAACATCGGCGTGAAGCAGTCCCAGGAAGCCGACGCGAAAACCTGCACCCAAAGCCTGACTGTAAACCGCGGAAAATTGAAGAGCCGAGTCGTTCAGGTACAACTTGTCCAAAGCTTTTTTAAGATTCAGATAGTCTGCGGTTAGGGTCGGGAAAACGGATGCGAAAACCATCGGTTTTACTTTCTTGTATCCGGGAAGGGGAGGGGTCTGGTCCTTTGCCCCGAGTATCGTGTCTCCGACGGAAACCTGATGGATATCCTTGAGATTGGTGACGGTATAACCTATATTTCCTTCTGTAAGTTGCGGTTCCTGTATCAAATCGGGGGAAAAGAATCCCACTTCTGTCGAATCGAAGACAGCTCCCGTTGCAGCGAGTTTCATTTTCTGACCGCCTTTTAAGGTTCCGTCATAAACTCTCACAAAAGCAATTACGCCGCGGTGTGAGTCGTAGTAGGAATCAAAAATCAAGGCTTTGGGACTTATGCTCTCAGGATTAGCCGGGGGAGGAATACGATCTACAACCGCGTCAAGCAGTTCGCTCACACCCGTCCCCGTTTTGGCCGAAATTTCGAAAATCTGAGAGTCGGAAATTCCTAAGAAATCAACCAGTTGTTTTTTAGTTCCTGCGGTATCTGCCGACGGCAGATCGATTTTGTTTACTGCCGCAATTATCTCAAGATTCTTTTCGAGGGCTTTGTATGCATTGGCGATCGTTTGCGCCTGTATTCCCTGGGTGGCGTCAACCAGAAGAATCACTCCCTCAACCGAGGAAAGAGTCCTGTCGACTTCATATGAAAAATCAACATGGCCGGGGGTATCGATCAAGTTGAGGACGTAGTCCTTGTATTTCATTCTGACAGGCGCCAACTTGATTGTGATTCCCCGTTCGCGGGAAATCGGATTGCGGTCCAGCATCTGTTCGTCGTGCCGGCCGGGGTCAACCACATGGGTTATTTCAAGAAGACGGTCGGCCAAAGTTGACTTGCCGTGATCGACATGGGCAATTATGGCGAAGTTGCGGATGTTTTTCATAAATTAAACCTGGAATATCTTCAGAGTCGAAGTCCCGCCGGTTACCGCCCAGTAGTCGCCATGAAGCACTAATAATGTCTCGTTTTTTTTGACCAGTCCTTTTTTGACCAAAGTCTCGATCGCACTTATTATGTCTTTTTTGGTGACTTCATTTTTGTTTACGATTTTATGGATAAATGTCTGGACGCCAAAGTCGATACTCAGACTGTCGGCGACTTTTTTGGTCGAAACAAATGTGTAGATGGGTAAAAGAGGCCGATAACGGGATATCAGTCTTGCAGTCGCCCCCGTCTGGGTAAAAACCAGGAATCCCGCCAGATTTTTTTTGTGTTTGGAGTAGGACATGTAAAGATTGTATGCCGATTCGCAAATCAAGTCGGCATTGCTTTTGATTTCAAAATAAAACGGCTTCTTGTCTTCAAGGTAGTTTTTGCTTACGTTGAAAATAAGGATGTCGCTCATGGTTGAAACCGCTTTTTTTGAGTGTCATCCGGTTGCCGTTTCGGCCGAAAGCATGACCGCGTCTGTCAGATCATAAAATGCATTGGCGACGTCCGAGACTTCGGCGCGGGTGGGGAAGGGATTCTCGACCATCGATTGCAGCATTTGGGTTGCGGTTATGACCGGGATTCCTTTTTGGAAGGATTCCTTGATTATCTGCTTCTGGAAATACGGGACCTTTTCCAAACTTATCTCGACACCAAGATCGCCGCGGGCAACCATCAGCCCGTCAACCGAATCGGTTATTTCCTTAAGATTGTTGAGAGCCTTTTCCGTTTCTATCTTGGCGATTATTTTTGCTTCAAGTTTGTGTTTATCCATAACCGCCCTGAGATCGGCGACATCCTTACCCGTTCGGACGAACGAGAGGGCGACAAAATCGATGCCGACACGGGCGGCCATTTTAATGGCTTCGATGTCCCGCTCAACGAGGGATGGAACCGGGACATTGCATCCGGGGATATTGAAGTTTTTCCGGTTTTTTAAGACCCCGTTTGACTCGGACTTCAAGAAGACCTTGTGCCCCTGGACTTCGACCCTGAAACTCAAACTGCCGTCGTCAATAAGGACTCTCTGGTTTTGGGGAAGATGGGGAATGATTTCCGGATGGGATATGGACATTGCTCCCACACCAAGCTCAATCAACTGTCCGACTCCGACCATGATTTCGGGAACCTTAAGACTCACACGGATTTCGGGACCCTGCAGGTCAATGAGCACTCCCGTATTTGCCTCAAGCTTATCGGCTGCCCGTCTGACGCTCTTTATTTTTTCCTCATGCCAGACGAGGTCGTTATGCTTCAGATTGAATCTGAAAACGTCAACGCCAAGGGTGATCAACTTTTCGATATCATGATCAGCTTCGCAGCTTGGACCGATAGTCGCCACTATTTTTGTCAGTCTTTTTTTCATAATTCAAACCGGGTCAAATTTTACTTAATACTTTTTTATAGAACTCAACAGTTTCCTTACCTATTTTAACCCAATTGTACTTTTTTATCTCCCGCTTCTCCCATTGTACAATTA
>CAZVQH010000025.1:0-8241 GCA_964629205.1 uncultured Gammaproteobacteria bacterium | reverse complement strand
GTTAACAGGAATAATGACCAAGGAACCCCCGTGCCCGAAATAAAAACAAAATACAGAACCGAAGTCAGATTCCTCTACTCGACCGGGTCAAGTATCCTTAAAGCTGAGGAAAGGGACGGTGAAGTCGTCCAGCCCGGCGATTATTTTTCGGATTCCATTCTGACCCGCGCCACACCTGTCTCTCAGGATGAGATGAAGGATCAAGGATATGAACTCGGCAGCGAAGGTTGGGAAATCAGTTCAATAATGCAGCTTGACAACTTCCATGTCCAACTCTACCAGATGCCTGATACCAACAAGCTCCAGTGGGCAATTGAACAGAAGGATAGCGGACCCAGGGAAGCGCTAGTTTCAGGCGACCTGGGACAGGATTTTCTAAGACTCTTTTCATTAGGGGATACCTATTACCACCAGTCGTTACTTCTTGATAACGGCAAGGAATTTAAGGGCTCCCCTCTCAAATGGGCAATGGACGCAACCAACAAATGGAAAGAGCTTATCGCAAAAGGTGAAGATCGCGCTACGGGATTCGGACTGATGTCAACTCAGGAATTCCTATCGGCGTCTTCGAAAGGACTACTTGTTCCCGAAGATGAAAACATAAGGAATCTTTTTGCCAGTCTCCGCAACCAGGAAATAATCGAAAAAACAAGTTCCCCGTATTCATACGGGTTCGTCGTTACGACCAACGCCGAAACCATTCCGGTTATGGAGCTTTCATCCGGAAATATCATCGGTCATTTTTCAGGCGGCGACATGTTCAGCTATTACCAGCCCCGATGGATACAAACGAATGAAGGAAAGAAGCCATATCTTGTTATTGATCCCTCAGGCAATTATGCGATACCTCTTGATACTTCCAAACTCCAGCTTATAGATTCCGGTTTGGGTGAAAAGGGATGGAACTTCGTGAAAGCGGCTTTTCCATGGGCACTCGCGGCATTCGGTGTCGGTGGGAAAATACCGGGCGTAATCGGAAAGGCTTTGAAACTGCTTGGAATAATGAAGTAAATTATTTCTCGACTCCGTAGAATTTGACGCGGTCTCCCCTGAACATAAGGTCTATTTCGCCTGTCGCGCCGTTTCTGTGCTTGGCGATATATAGTTTGACGAGTTTTTTTGTTTGGTCCAACAAATCTTCCGACTCTTCTTCCTGATAAATGAACATGACAACGTCTGCATCCTGTTCAATCGCTCCCGATTCGCGAAGATCCGCCAACTGGGGCTTCCGGGTACCGCGCTGTTCAACCGCACGGGAGAGTTGGGAAATGGCAAGAACCGGAACCTTAAGCTCACGGGCAAGGTTCTTCAAACCCTGGGAGACAAACGAAACCTCATTCACCCGCGAATCGAATCTTTTTCCGGCGTCGGCTAACTGCAAATAGTCTACAATGACTAGCCTGATGTTTTTTTCGAGCTTGAGCTTTCGGGCTTTTGTCCTCATCTCAAGAATCGAAAGACCAGGAGTGTCGTCGATATATATAGGTGCATCAGACAGCTCCCCCATCGCCTCGGTCAGTCTTTTGTAGTCGTCATCGGACAATTTTCCTGTTTTAAGTCTCCAGGCATCTATATCCGCCTGTCCCACAAGCAGACGGTCAACCAATTCCTCCTTGCTCATTTCAAGCGAAAAAAATCCGACCGGCATCTTGTCTTTTATGGCAGTGTTCAGGGCTATGTTAAGTGCCAGAGTTGTTTTACCGACTCCGGGTCGGGCTGCCAGGATTATCAGATTCGAGTCCTGCATTCCGGCCAGCTTATTATCAAGGTCGGCATAACCCGTTGGAACTCCGCGAAGATTACTGCCGTTTTTCATAAATTCGTTAAGGCGGTCAAAGCTCTCGGTGAGGATTTCCTTCAATTGGATAAAATCCCTATGGAGGTGTTGCTGGGAAAGCGAGAATATCTCGACTTCGGCCTCATCAAGCAGTTCCTTGACATCACCCCGGGCATCAAATGCCTTCTCGACCATACGAGAGGATAGGTCTATAAGTTTTCGTTTTACATAGTGATTCTTGACTATGTGCCCGTAATGCTCCACATATGCCGATGAAGGAACCGTGTTTATCAAATCCGAGAGATATGATTTTCCGCCGATTTTTTTTAGGGCGTCTTCCTTGCTTAAGGCGTCCTGGAGCGTGACGACGTCTATCGGTTGCTGCTTTTCATATAACGTCAACATCGATGAGTAAATGGTTTTGTTCGCTGGGTCGTAAAAATATTCCGGCTTCAGGAATTCGGCTACCAGATTCATCGCCGACGCATCAATTAAAACGGCTCCGAGTACGGATCTTTCTGCCTCAAGATCTTGAGGCGGGACTTTCAGGAGAGAATTGGAGGCTGCCATAAGATTATACGCTCAAAACTATTACTTTCATTTCCTCCGATAGTTCTTCTTTTTTTATTGATAATTTTGGTGTCGGTTCAATATTCTCCATGCCAAACTTCTTCGTGAAATCAGACACTCCCACCAACTGGCCGAAACTTTTTTGGTCCAAATCCTTTTGATTGTAATGCATCGGAATGACGACAGCCGGTTCGACTTTCTTGACAAGAGCAGCTGCCGCTTCAGGGTCGATTGTATAGAATCCCCCGACCGGAACCAATAGAACATCCACCTCACCTATTGAATCGATGAAGGAATCCTCGGGAATATGCCCCAAGTCTCCGCAATGAAGAACCGAGACCCCTTCAGCTTCAACCTTGAAAAGAATATTCTCCCCTCGTTCCTCCCCTTTTTTGTCGTCATGAAACGACCTGAAGCCAAAAACCCTGACCCCCCGGCTTTCAAACTCGCCCGGCATGTCTATGACAAGCGGTGCCCTTCCCTCCGGACCTGTTATGTTGTGAATGTGGTTGTGATCGCTGTGCATATGGGAAACGGTCACTATATCCGCTTCAGCCTTTGGAAATTTCAAACCCGTTATTTTAGGATCGAAAGGATCGGTAATGACTTTGGCGCTTTTTGTCTTAATCAGGAAGGATGAATGACCGAGGTATTTTATTTCCATAAGTGTTTTAAAGAATAGCAAACTGCGGCGAAAAATTCAATTGCCAATGGCTGCAACCGCTTTTCCTATTTTGAACTTTACGAGAATCGTAATCAGCAATGTAACCAGGAAAATATATAGGGGAAAAGAATAGTTGGCAAAATTCCACTCGGTTATTGTCAAGAGTGTGATTCCCGCAAAGATGCTGTTGCCGAGATAAAGAACATAATTCTCCGTTTCGGGAGCGCGATATGACTTGACGATTGTCGGGTATCCAGCCAGGAAGTCCGATATCAAACTGAAGACGATCGCGATATTCCCCACCTGGGTTATCTGCCAGGCGATAAGTCCGAAAATCGACAGGGCACCGCATAAGAGATCAAGTTTCTCTATTTTCCAATATGATTTCTTATTGACGAATGAGGCGATAAATACCAGCATGGGAACAAAGCCCACCATAAAAGTCAGGATCGATTCCCTACCTATTCCCTGTTTCAATTGGGCGGCAAAAGCAATGAGAGGAGCTAAAGCCCAAATGAACCAGGTGACTTTATTGGGCCTGACTTTTCCTTTTATAGTGTCCAGGATATATCCGAAACTGCCGAGGAAGAATATCACGGCCCCCAGTATTACAAAGTTTGAATTAGTCATCAAGAGCCCTGAGTGAGAATCGAACTCACAGTCTAACCCTTACCAAGGGTTTGTTTTACCACTAAACTATCAGGGCAATGTTCTCAATTATATACCATTCTTTATGAAATTTGCTCAATTGCAGATATTCTTTTTTATTTCCTCCTGCTGACTCTGGGGCAGTTTTTTTATCTGGTCGACTATCGGATCCGTCGCCTTTTCTATTATGAAGCTCGATATTGTATCGGCGGATTTTGAAGCGATTTCGCTCATGGTGTCCGTGGCATCGCCAAGTATTTGTCCCGTTACTTCCTTTGATTTGCTAACCAGATTTCCGGCTATGCTTTCGGCATTTTTTTGCAAGTCAATTCTCTCTGTCTCGCCGGATAATACCTGGGGAACATCAACATTCTGTTTTTTGGCTGCTGTTATTTTATTGAGGAAGAAACCTAACCCTATAAGAAATATCAAAAATCCCAATTTCATCACTATCGCATTATCATTATTTTTTTCTATGGGTTTTATAGCCATAGGAAAATGTTACCACGTTTATCCCTTCATTTTGGAATGAAATACGGAAGCAGACAGGCTGACTCGACCACCGCTCAGCACGGCCATGACCGGGGCCATTGAGTTTACAAACATATATCCCAATATCTCGTTCGGCAGTCCAATCAAATCCGCAATCCCGAATTTTCCGATTTTTGGATGATTATGCAGATTGAATTTTGCAAGATATGAGGCAATACTCGTATAACCCTGGGCTCCACATCCATCCCAGTGATCCTTCATAGTGATTCTGACCCTGACGTTTGGATTGCCCGTCTGTACTTTGGCACGTTTTACGATCGAACTGATCTGGGAAAGGAGCCCATAGATAGCATGCCCTTCGCTTAAGACGTTGGCGCCCACATTGTATCCGACCATGAACTGGGCAACGGGGTTGGTATCGCTTGTAAGCTTGCCTACCATTCCAGCCATAAGAAGGGACGTCAGCTCCGAACCAAGCACCGCATAGGATCCGGGAATAGCTCCACCGCTTCCGTCAAGCCGTCTTATGTCGATACATGATATTTGAGCCTCGACGGTCGATTTGTCTTGCCAAACTTTCATAGGCAACATCGTTCCGGGAGTGGTTTTTCCGTCAAGATTCTTTAAGGTTTTACTGAAGAAAGCGTAGTTTTTGATAAGACCTACTCCTGCCCCGGCCAAAAATGGAACCGGCCCTTCGGAAAAGTTATTGTATATTTCCCGTGCGGTTTCGGCTCCAATGTCCAATGCATTTATGCCGAGATAACCTAAAGCAATCGGGATTGCCGAAGCTTTGGCAAAGTTGAAGCCGGCTTCAAGACCGGTCTTCAATTTGTTGTAGTTGTGTTTTCTTGCTGGTCGTTTTTCTTTCATATTTATTAACCTATAGTTATATTATACTATAAGATTAATAAATTTGCTATAATAAAGCTATGCCGGCAGAAAATACCTTAAAAAATTTATGGCTTATCAAAAAACACGATATACCTGTTAATAAGGGAGATTTTGAAATTATTCCCTCTTATGTAGTCGATATTAGTAGCTTAGTAAGAGGCTCCATGAGCCTTGTATACTTCGGGCATAATATTGAAACAGGAGAGCGGATCGCCGCACGGATCATGAATCCCGACTTAAAAGCTGTTGACTCGGGTAATAGTTGGATAAACTATGGGCTTGATTTAAGTCTGGAAAAAGAAGCCGAAGCGCTTATGAGGATCAATCATCCCGGGATCCCTAAGGTTCACGAACTTACCTTTGCCACTCCCCCCGGAGGCGATATTCCGGTACCTGTTATGATTATGGAACATGTCGAGGGAGAAAACCTGTCCGAGCGCTTAGGGCGGCAGGTTTTACCAGCCCGGGAGTTAAGCGATATCATCAATCAAGCTGCCGGTACGATCGATTATCTGGCGAAAGAATTCACCCTGTTCCATGGGGATCTCCATCCCGGCCAGATAGTCTTGGAACGGCCCCACATAAAACTTATGGACTATGGAATGAGTAATAAGGTGTCAAAAACCGGCGAAGCATTTGCTCCGGAGTTTTCGGCTCCCGAAAGACAAATGAGAGGCGTGAGAAATCTGGCGACCGAGGAGTTTTCCCTAGCCGCAATCGCCTATCATGCGGTAACCGGCAGATTTATAGACCTTGATATAAATGCCGAAAGCGAACCCGTACTCACATGGAGGAAGATTTCCGAGAAAAATTCAAAATACAATTTTGATAACGAAGATTACGGTCGGTTGAATCTGATATTCGAAAAGGCTATGGCGCTTGACCCGGAGAAAAGGTACGAATCGGCGTCCCGCTTCGCCCATGATTTTGAGGAAATAATGAATAGGGTCCAAGCCAAATCCTAAAAATATATCAATTTCCTGCGGAATCGGATATAATTCACTTTACTGGTGACTGTAGCTCAACCTGGTAGAGCATCTGCCTGTGGAGCAGAATGTTGCGGGTTCAAATCCCGTCAGTCACCCCAATTTACGCCATCGCCTACTTTAAATACGCTGTTTCGATGATGATGAGATTGGGATTGTTCTGGCAATATGCGGAAAAGTTGGTTTATCGGTTTGCTTTTCTTCTTTTGATGAGCTTCTTAACTCTCCAATGCATTTTCTTTTTTAGCTTAGATCTTACTTTTGCTTTAGTCATTTTTAAATTAACTATTAATGCTTAAACCTTAACAGTCACGTCTATTAAAGTCAATGACTGAGTGCATGAAACCCTTAAGCTTTACTTCAGATTTTTGGATTAGATTTATAACAGAAAGGAGGCGATGCCAAAGATAAATAGAAAATAAATTAGGACAATTCGCCAAAAAAACGAGAGGTTCCCTACCTCTCGTTTTATTTTTTGAATATTAATATTTTATAAGTACTCATGGAACCAGAAAGCGGTCACGCGCCCTGAAGATGTTGGTTCTTATCCATCTAGGTTCTGATGCTAAGGATTTGATTACGTATTTTGCATGCTTTGTGTCCGGAATCAGTTTTCGCTCCTCGATATGGGCGTCATATTTACTGATCAACCATGCCTGAGTATCCCACAGTCCGCTTCTGCGTTTCCCCGCCAATCTGACGACTCGTTTTTCCTCGCCTATCCCCTCTTTTTTGAAGGTTTTGAATTCCGACTCAGGACGGACTACGATCTTGAAATATTTTTTCCTCATATTTTCACCCCCTTTCTGATTGAAGCTAACTTTTACCCATTTTTGCCATGCCTTTTTTATATTGCTTCTTGCAGTGTCTTTTTTCATAGCGGAATGAAAAGATGTTAAGGGAAATTATTTAAAACCGTATGAAAAACGGGTAATAAAAAGGTAAGTTCAGGAGTTTTCAACAAAGATTCCGGGGTTGCGGGCTTTAAGGGAAACAATCGGGGCGTTGCCGTCAAAGACGTACTTTAGATCCGGAAAAGCGTCGTATATGAATTTTTCCAGGTTTACGACCATTTTGTTTCTGAAGCCAAGGAGTGCCGGGACACCGTTATCAAGTCCCATTCCCGGCTCGAACTGCTTCAACTCCTTAAAAACCATACTTATCTCTTCCCGTTGTGCCTCAAGGTCAAAATATTGCAGGTGAATGATCCGATTTGGCTGCATCCTTGAAGTCCTGATTGCACGATCATGAAGCACCACGGCGATTCTATTGTAAGCGCGCGCGGTTTCGATCTCAACCCCCACGCCGGTTGAAGGAAGTATGTCGAGGGTAGCAAAAAATCTAGAGGTCACAATTCTTCCCTTGTCAACTCTGTATATTTCATCCGGTCGGATATGAAGCCCCATATCGGGTGAAAATGGAGAACTGCCGGGGTCGTAGGATTCAATCCCCGCGTCTTTAAGAATGTCCCTAAGCAATTCCTGCCTGCTCTTCTGGATAGGTTTCAATTCATCGGGAGTTGAAGTCAGGGAAAGGGCGCAATATGCGGAATTCGGATTCTCGGTCAAGCCGGTCAAACCGTCCAGGCGTTGCATATCCTCCAAAAAGGCCGGGCGCGATTCCGGCCCGATTTCAACGACTATGTTTCGGGAAGTTCTCTTACTGATATTTGAGCTTACCATCGATTTTTATAATTTTATCATAACCAGGAGCTCAGGCTTTATGCCCGCCGAATTCATGCCGGAGTGCGGATAGGATCTTTCCTACGTAGGACGGTTTCTTCGCGGATTGTTTCCTGAAGTCAACCGAGTCTTTGATTATTTTAGTTTCAACCTTAAGGGTGCGTGCTGCCTCAACAGTCCACCTACCCTCACCCGTTGCCGCAACGGTCGAAGTGATATCTTTAAGATCGTCGCCGTACTTCATAAAGGCACTTTTGAGCCAGCCAATCAGTCGCGATTCGATAACACTCCCGTTGTTATAAATTTTGGCAAGCCTTCTGAGATTATATTTGTACGCGGATTTTTTGAGCACTGCAAATCCCTCGGCAATCGCCTGCATCATCCCATATTCGATACCGTTATGGACCATTTTGGCAAAATGACCGGCGCCGGACTTCCCCAGATACTGGGTTCCGCCCACGGTTTCAAGATCGACAAACAGATATTTCAGTTTTTCGTAGAGATCACGTCTTCCGCCGATCATAAGAC
>CAZVQH010000024.1:0-8373 GCA_964629205.1 uncultured Gammaproteobacteria bacterium | reverse complement strand
ACATGGTCGCGACCGGAAATATTCTTGAAATGGAATTCAACAACAAGCCTTACTTTGATCATCCGCCTTTGGGATTTATTCTTATGGCGATATCGATAAAATTATTCGGTGCAACCACCTTTGCTGTCCGATTTCCGTCGGTTCTTTTGGGTGTGGCTTCAATAATTCTCATATATCTGTTGGGGAAGGAAATTTTTAAGGAAAAACTGGTTGGATTTGCGTCAGCTTTGATGCTCGGAACTTCGGTTTGGTATTTCATCAGGGTCAGGTCGGGGGACCTAGACTCGGTTTTCATATTCTTCTACCTGCTCACGGTCTTTTTATCATTTAAATCGGTCAAAAAATTTTCCCTATTTCCATTAGCATGTGCCGCATTTGCAGGCTTGGTTCTATCCAAAACACTGGTCGGCTGGTCCGCCGGAATCTTAATACTTTTTCTCAATATCCAGTCTGTATTCAAATCTAAAAAAAACTTTATGACAGGGGCGCTCGGCTTTCTGGTTTTTTTGGCCTTAGTTGTTCCTTGGTACTATGTGCAGATAAAGAATGTTAGTAATTTTATTGAGGTCCATTTCTTCAGGGTTGGGATGAGGAGCAAGGAGATTGCCTCCTATTTCAAACTGCAGGCTGATTTGCCGCTTTTTTATCTTCATATGGGTGTGCGGAAATGGTATTACATATGGGTGGCGGCTTTGGCTCTAATAATCGGGACGCTCAGATTTTTGAAGAAGCCGTATTTTCTTATTCTGCTTTGGAATTTTATTATCCTTTATCCGTTCCTGACAACGGATCAAACCCACATTTGGCACCTGATCCCTGTATACCTGCCGATGGCGATAATAATCGCTTCAGGGGTTTTCTGGGGAAAGGAGCTTTTCCTTAAGATAACAAAATTAAATAAAATCAACTGGCTGTTGAATCTCGCATATATCGGATTTTTCATCGCCATATCGGTCCTGCAGGTCAAAAATTTTTACAAGGAAGTTTACCAAACCTCAATTTATACCCCCCACGATGTCGATGTTGCACTCCACGCCAGTAACATAAAGGGGGATATATATTTTGATGATGATTTCCTGCCGATTGCGGTTTATTATTCGGGAAGGCAGATGATGCCGCTCATAAACGAACCGGACGGCATGAAGACGGCCCTTGAGTTTTTTAAATCCGACAAGAAGGATTTTTCGATGATAACCAGGCTTTATGTGTTAAATATTCTCAAAGAGAACGGGATTGAATACAAAGTAGACTACAAAAATAAATCCTTCGCGATTATTTCAAGACCCACTTCTCAACCGTGACGTTGTCAGTCAGAACTTTTTTACTCTTAATTACGGCCTCGGGGGGCGTGTTGTCTTCTCTCCATTTTTTGATTCGGAATGCATAAGGTTCGGATTCAACAATGAAATAACATTCATTATTTCTGAAATTATAGGTTGAGATTTTGTATCCTTCAACCTTTGCGCCTCGGTTCATGAGATAGACATAAGTATGGGGAATGACCGGAGGCGTGTAAATTCTCAAACAATAGTCATTTTTCCCGGTTTCCGCATGGATATGATCAAAAACCGCTTCTGCCTCGGCCAATCCAATCAATTGCTTGTTTTTAACCGACACTACATCCTTATAAACCGCAAACAGGTTGACGATCACAAAAAAGCCGAGAATCGCGTAGGAAACGTACGGTCTCCTTTTCATGAGTAGTGAAAACGCGATGAGAAAAAGCGTCAGAAAAATATATTGGATGCCTTCATAGTAGTTGAACCAGAAATTATCTTTATAGAATAGAGACACTGCGAAAAGCAACACAATAAGAGCCGATAAAAACATAGTCACAGGTTTCATCCTGTTATTTTTCCGATAAAGGATAAGGGCTCCGATCGTAAATGCCGCCAGCGCTATGGCAATAAACGTTGAGTGGTCGTAAGCAATCCCCTTTATATAGTCCAGAAACAGATTAATCCTGTCTCCGAATACGAGATGGAGGGGTTTGGGATTATGAAGTTTTGGTTGGGAAAGGAAGCCGAGGACCGTTTTAGTCTGAAGGAAGTTGTTTTTTAGTTCAAAGAGAATCCTTGGAAGAAGGGGAATAATCAAACCCGAACCGAGCAAAAACAGGCTTTTTAGATTATAAATCCCTTTTCTCAACTCCTTAAACAAGAGAGTGGTCAAAAGATAGGTCGGAACTATGAAGAGTCCGAATGCGACTTCAAACTCGAGTATGAATGTCAAAGTCAACCCGAGCAAAAAATACAGGGATGGTTTCTTTTCCTTTTCAAACATGGTTACCGTTACGGCAATAAGAGCGATAAGCAGATAGGGAACGACTATGTTGTTGCTCGCGGTGAATCCTAGGGGAATAAAATAGGGTGAGACGGCAACAACCGCCAAAAACAAAAGTGCGGTGAGATCATTGAACTTCTTCTTCAGGAAAATGAAAAACCCGACATTTCCTATAATCGATATGGCAAACATAAAATAATAAAAACCGATAGGCTCCCCTTTAAATAGCAAATTAGGAACAAGTAGGACATAGTACCACCAAGCACCGTGAAACACACCCATGATTCCTGTCGTGGGACCTATGAATGTCGGACGTTTATTTTCAACCATTTCCATTGCCTTCAGGAAATCGCGTCCTTGATCGTAGGTATAAGGGACGGCGTGATTGAGTATAGGCATGAGGCGGAAATATACGAAGGCGGCAATAAGCAGAACAAAAACAACTGCGTAAAGTTTTTTCATTTTTTATCCCCGACCGAGCAGAAAATTCTTAATTAAGTGAATTTTAGTTCTAAAGGGGGCATATTTCAATCCGAAAAGCAGACGATTCCTGGTCTGATACTTCCTGTGCAAGGCAGATCCCGCGCCTCCCGTCGATTGGGCATTTTTATGGTAGATAACAACTGAAGGATTGTAGTAAAGCTTGAAACCAGCCCGTTTTGCGCGCTCGCCAAAATCGGCATCCTCATAATAAAGAAAATATTTTTCGTCCCATAAATCTATCCGCTCGACCACTTTTCTATTGAAAAAAAACATGCATCCGGTGACGAAATCAGTCTCCTCAAACAAGTCAAACTGTCCGCGGTCAACTTCATCCACTCCTCGGTGGTATGTGTAAACATTATCCCAATCGTCGATTCCGCCGGCATACCAGAAAACTTTACCGATATCTGATTTTTTGTATTTTTTATGGAATTCGTATCCTGGAGCATAGTAGATTTTACCGCCGAAAACATCCGCTTTACTGAAGCCTTTTTCGGCCTCAACCGCAAATTCCCTGTCAAAAAATATGTCGTTGTTTATGGCGCAATATTTTTCTATACCCTCATTTATAAAAAACTTAACTCCCATATTTATTCCATAGGCATAGCCTAGGTTGGGTAAAGGTGCCATCGCAACTTCAAAGGGGTATTTTCTTCGCAAATCAAAAGCTTCCCTGCGCGTCGAAACATCTGCAATATAGACAAAAAGAGACGAAGCGTTTTTTACGGTTGCCAGAGAGTCGAGGAATTCCCTGGTCATTTTGTACTGATTGTAATTTACGGTAACAAGTCCGATCATTTGATTGATTTTAAATTGGTGATTTGCCAATAAAGAGTCCCGCTGTGATCATGTGCCTCGATATAGGGTGTGAGTTTGTATCTGGCTAATTTGCCTTTGTTCTTAAGAACGTCGCACACATCCCTCTTAATTATATAGAAGTTTCTTTCATCAAGCTTTCCGCTGGGGCACCTTTCCTGAATGTAGACGTTTCCGATTTGATAATTTCTGTCGGTCGCCTTGAGTATGGAATTTTTTATGAGAGAGGCGTCCTGAATTTCGTAGTATGAATAAAGGAGTGTGTTTTCCCGTGATTCATTTGTAAAAACATATACGTTCTTGTATTTATTTTTCAAATCCGTAATATTGGCTGTCAGTATTTTTTGGCTGTAATGCCATTGCTCGCTCGAAAAATACCTAATCTTTGTCTGGAATACGAAAAGGAAGAAGATGAAAGCCGCTAGATAGACCGCAAATGAAATTACGTAAAAATTCCTTTTAAGCAGGGAAAGAAGATGAAAGCCGCCGAGGGCAATAAAAAAACTCAAAGGAAAAATCAAAGGATATGACCTGAATACGATCGTGACATCGGAAATCGTTGATACTCCGGCGGGAAGTGGACTGACGAGGAATATAATTATAAAAGGAATTATTGCCGATATCCGTTTGCCCAAAATTTTGCCGGCGTGGAATATTCCGATAAAGATTAGAGCAAATTCAAACAGGTAGAACAGTCCGAAATAATAAGTTCCGTATAGGGGATGCGGGTCGCCCTTAAAAAACAACATTCTCGGGTCGTATGCCTTCAGATGTTTGTCGAGAAACGAATCCGCAATCACCGTAAGCTTATTGGAAACCATCCGTTTTACAAACTCAGGAGTTTGGGCAACATACCTTTCGTACCAGACGACATGTTCAAGTTTTGGTTTGTCAAAAAAAAGTATTTCATCAAGCGCCCGACTCCTGAAGGATTGGTTTCCCGGGGCGATATAGATAAGGGAAACAAATGCACCCGCTATAATCAGGGAAAGCATCCCTATATTCAGAATTCTTTTGAGATTAATAGATTTGTTTTCATAGAGCTCCTTGATTATGAAGGCGGCTATAAGCAGGAAAAAAAAGCTTACCTTTATTCCCATATACGAGTTGAAGCTTATAAACGACATAATCAGGAAAAGGAAGTATTTCATTTTTGGTTTAAGATTCGTCAATAGGGAAGACACGGCCAAAAGATAGAAGGTGAAACTTAATGGCGAATCATATCCTGCCTGGGAAGACAGGTAAGATAGCCACGGTGAAAAATTCATAACCAGAAATGCCATGAAAGACAGTTTGTTGTTTCTAGTGAGTTTGGAGACAATATAATAAGCTGCAACAGGCATTATTGAATTCAGAATAGCGAATGGAAGTCTTCCGGTTATGACCAGCTTGGGGAGGAAAGTAAAAAACAGGGAATTAAGATATACGGGGATAGGGGATATTGCGGTCAAAATTCCCGTACTCAAAAACAAACTGTTCCCGTGAATATCCGACCCCGTCTTGGCCAAAATATATCCCTGGAGGTAGAAATCGGCTTCATCATGGGTAATTGATGGGTGTCCAAAAAAAAGAAAAACAAGTCGGGTAGCCAGTGAGATAAAAAAGAGATAGATCAACATATTTTTTTTATGAACCAATCCTTTATCGATCGGTTTTTCCTGTAGTGAAGGGATTGTTTAAGTCCCTGCCTGAAAAAATCCACCGTATCGATATTTTTTTCCTGTTTGAAGCCATTCATTTCCAGATAGTAAAAGTACACCAGAAAGTAATAGAACATCTGTAAAAAGGCCAAAATGAATCCATGGGTGCCGTCTTTATAACCCTCACCCTGAAAATAGCGGCTAAAAAACTCGTTTAGTGCCCGTCTCGTTGTTTCCGTAAAGGTAAGGGGAGATGGAGAATCAAGGAATTCCTGAGCCTCATGTTTGGCATATCTCTTTGCCTTACCCAGATATTCGTCGAGACTGCCGTAATTATAGTGAAGAAGCGCTTGTTCCTCAACCGCCTCAACCGTGTATTCCTCGCCACTTGCTTCGGGTTGACGATGGATAATTGTAGGCCACTTGACCTTACTTCTCTTAAAAAATCTTATCTGGTAATCGGGCCACCAGCGCGAATGTTTTATCCAGCGTCCGAAAATAAGATTCTTTCGGGGTATTCTGAAATAATCGTATTTATCCATATTCTCATGTATGGTTTCCTTGAGTTTCGTCGGAACTATTTCGTCGGGGTCGAGTAAAAGTATGTGGTCGTGGGCAGTCATCGATTTTGTTTTTTCACGTATGAGTTCAACATATGGAACAGCTTCCTTTATTTGTTTTATTTTTACCTTTTTCCAATCCAGAAGTGTTTTCTTTAATTCCGGATCGATGCCTATATCCACGATAACGATTTCATCGGCGAAGCCTTCAATAGAATGGAGGACTTTCGGCAAAAACGGAGGGCGGTCTTTTACAACTATAAGCGCCGATATTTTATTCATTTTTTTTATTTCTCAGGATACTTATAACCTCGTCCGCAAAGTTTATCTTGAACAAAAACCTGACCGACAAAAGATAGCTAATTATACCCATGGCTACTGAGATAATCAAAGAAAGCCATGGAGAAACAGGAATCTTAAGGCTTGAGGAAACGACAATCGCCATGATCGCAGTTGAAGTCAGAAAAGGAAATATTGGCCTGAGGAATTCAAATTCCACAAACCGTTTGGTAATAAGAATGACGACTACAAACGTTGATGAAAGAATGACTAAGGTTATAGGAAATCCGATATACCCGAAATAACCGATGAGAAGCGGTGTCAGAATCCAGGTAAGCGCCGTCCAAAAAACCATAAAATACAGGGAAACTTTAACTTTCCCGATCCCGTTCAAGAAATTAATGAATGGCGTCGAATATGAAGACATTAGGGCCGAAAGACAAAATAGATAGAACAACGGGAGGGCGGGTTCCCATTTGGAATACTTTGGGACAATTTCTACAAATCTTCCCATGACTATAGCCATTCCCGCTATCGCCGGCAAAATAAGAAATGACTGATAATGAATGATTTTTTCAATTAGACTCGACAGGCGCTTGCGGTCATTCTGAAATTTAGAAAACAGAGGAAATAAAACACGGCTTATGCTGTCCATAATGATTCTGATTGGGGATTCTGCCCATTTTTTTGCCCATCCGATGTATCCCAGTCCCGTAAATCCGACCACGCGTCCCAGATATAGAGTCAGAAGATCATCCTTGACGAGCGCTAGGAGGGAGGATCCCTGAAATGGAAGGCCGAAGGAAACAAGTCTTTTGTAGGAATCGCGGTTAATCCCAATCGCGAACTTCCAAGGAGATAGTCTGTAGATAAGGATGACGCCGGCAAGTGACCTGAAGACGACGGCAACGGTAAAGCTGCTCAAGCCGTATCCGAAAATCGCCAAAGCGATTACTGCAAGATAGAATATGGTGTTTTCGACTATTTGAACAAGAACTATTTTTTCGAATTTGATCTCACGTTCAAGAAGTACGGAAGGCATTGTTTTTAAGGAGGAAAGAAAAAAACCCGCCAATAGCGACCAGTAAAGCAGTCGGCCTTCAGGGGGCAGTTGATAAAACTCCGAAATCGCGCTAGTTGAAAAAAATCCCAGAGCGACCAGCGAAATCACAAGAATCTGCTGGACTGTAAATGCAGTTTTTTCGTCTTCGGGAGTAATCTCCCTTTTTTGGATAAGCGAGGCAGCCATTCCAATATCTGAAAAATAATTGAGAATGGATATTATGGAAAGGGTTGCTATATATATTCCGAAAATGCCGGGTGACAGAAGTATCGTGAGGACTAAATTGGCAGCCAGTCCCAGGACGGAAGCATAACCGCTTTGAAAAAAAAGGCTTACCGTTGACGTAACTGTTTTTCTTTTAACGAGATTTATATCTTCGCTATTTTTTTCCATAGTTTCCTGTATTTGATAATCGCAAACAGCAAGCCGATCGTCAGAATAGATATTCCGTTACCGGCCACTTCAATCGGGGTCTGGCGATAGTCGACTTTTATCTGAGCAGGTGAGGATAGGTTGATTATCGGTCTTCCGAGAGGATCGAAGTTGGTTGGGATGACTTCCTTTTTGTTGACCGTTATCTTCCAGTAAGGCATGTAATGGACATTGATGACGGCAGTACCCGGACTGGTTTCCGCAATTTTTTCGAATGGGCCGTTTTTAAGAATCTGGACCCGGCCGCCCTCAAGCAAATGGATGAATTTTCCATCACTTAGCGTGGGGTCGCTCTTGACCGGAAGGTTTTTTTTAGGTTCATATTCCAGCCAACTCTTATAATTGACGGTTTTTGGGAGATACTCGGCAACCTTATAAACAACTGCTTTGGTTATAAAGTATTCGCTCAAATAGTCCTTGTTGAATCGGGCATCGGTCATGAGATGTTTGGTAAAGAACTTGCCGTTGTAAAAAACAACAAAAAGTCCAATTGCGGCAAGTAAAAACGATAACTTATGCAATTTCCGGGTTGGTCTTATCGCCGCCGCAATAAAGGCTATTCCGAAGATTGAGAAAGCAGAAAACCTCCAGGGAAACTGAAAAAAAGACAATAACGGCTCAAGATATCCAGAGATCAAGGTTGAGGGTGTGGTTGATAAGTAAAGAGCCGTGAAAGTCATCACAATCATAAGAATTAGCGGCAATCTATTCTCTGATTTTTTTACGGAAACAAGTTTTGCGAGAAGAAATATTAGACCGATTGATCCAAGAACAATTTGAGGTTTGCCAAGCATGAAGGACATACCGTCATTAATGC
>CAZVQH010000023.1:3905-9173 GCA_964629205.1 uncultured Gammaproteobacteria bacterium | reverse complement strand
AAATTCTGATTGAGGCTCCAAGAGGTCAGATAACTGATCGTAAAGGTTTTGTGATTGCAAAAAGCGACCCTCCTGACGTGACTGAGACCGGAGAAAGAATCAATTCAAGAAGAACTTATTTCGAACCTGCCGCTGTTTCCCACCTTATAGGATATAGGCAAACGGCCGACCCAAACGATGTCAAAACCGATAACTGTGTTTATAAAATCAACCCTGGGGACAAGGTCGGTAAAAAAGGCGTTGAAAAAGTTTATGATTGCGATCTTCGCGGCCAGCCGGGAAGAAAGCTTATCGAGGTTGATGCGTTGGGAAAGTTCCTGAAAACCCTCAATGTGATTCCACCTGTTGAAGGAAAAGGCATTGTCCTTGCGATTGACTTGGAGTTGCAAAAAAAAGCCCTCTCCCTCATTCAGGGAAAAAAGGGGGCCATCATAGCAAGTATTCCTTCAACGGGTGAGATATTGGCCTTAGTCTCATCCCCGGCTTATAATATCCAGGATTTCGAGGATAACAACTCCCTGAATATTGAGAAATATCTAAAGGATGAGGATCAACCTCTTTTTAACCGAGCGATTGAAGGGGTTTATGTGCCCGGATCGATATTTAAACTGGCAATTGCAACGGCCGCCCTTGAGGAAAAATCTGTAACCGAAGAGACGGAATTTGAAGATACCGGAACCGTTTCGGCCGGCTCCCTGAAGTTCGGAAACTGGTACTTCCTTCAGTACGGAAAAACCGACGGTATGGTTAACTTGGTTAAAGCCCTGCAAAGGTCAAACGACATATACTTCTATTTGGCCGGCGCAAAAGTCGGGGAAGATAAAATCAAAAAATGGTCGGAGATTCTCGGGTACGGAAAAAAGACTGGATTACCTATGGCCGAAGGCGTCGGATTGATCCCCAATCCATTTTGGAAGAAAGCCACAATAGGAGATTCCTGGTACACTGGAGATACCTACAACCTCTCAATCGGCCAGGGCTATGTTTCCTCAACCGTGATCCAGAACCTTGTGACAACCGGAGTGTTTGCCAATGGTGGATTTTTATGCTCTCCCCAATTGATCAAAGATGCGCCCGCCAATTGCAGAAAGCTTCCTATTTCGTCAAACACCATAAAAGTCATTAGGGAGGGAATGAGACAAGCGTGCGCAACCGGAGGTACCGGATGGCCGCTTTTTGACCTTAAAATAAAAAAAGAGTCCCGGGAGGAAACGATCCAGACAGGCTGCAAAACCGGAACCGCCGAGTCACATGCAAAATCAGGAATGCCTCACGCCTGGATTACGGCATTTGCGCCGTATGACAAGCCGGAAATTGCCCTGACGGTGTTGATCGAGGAAGGCGGACAAGGATCTGATGTTGCCGGACCAATTGCGCGAGACCTCTTGAAGACTTATTTCGAGAGAACCCAATAAACATCAAAACTTTTCAAAGTGAATATTTTCCCGCGGAACATTTTTCCCCAACAGGAAAAGCCTTAGAGACTCAACGATCTCCCTACCACCGCACAAATAAAACTCCATGTCCAAAACGTTTTTTTCTCCGAGGTTTTTTTCAAACAGTTCATCTACGTGCCCCTTATCGAAGAAGATCCTGTCCGCTTCGGGAATTGCAGAAAGATCATTTTCCCTTGATAAACATATTTTTGGATTGAAACGCTTCAACTCATCAAGCATAAAAACTTCTTTATAAGATTTAATTCCCCAATAGAGCTCGTAGTTTTCCATCCCCCCTTTGAGCATCGACACGACGGGCGCAATCCCCGTTCCGGTTACCAGAAATATCCGCTTTCTTGCGGGATCTTTCAAAACAAAAAGTCCTGCCGGACCCATGAATTCAACCTGCTGGCTAATTGACAAGCCGTCTACATATGTCGAGCCCAATCCGTTTGGAATCAACTCAATGATAAGCTCAAATGCCTGATTTTGGCTTGGAGGTGAAGCAATTGAATACAGCCGCCATACAAAACCGTGTTCTTTTGGAACCTTAAGCATCAGGTATTGTCCGGCGACGAATGAAAAACCATCAGGTTCGATAATTTTGAATGTAAAAAGGTATGTCCTGTCGACAAGTTGTTTTTTTCCGGTCAAAATCGCTTTGTATGAAGTCGGCATATCTTTATAACCTGGCCCGTTGCGACACTTCAGCTTCAACCAACTCCCTTGGGCGGCCGAACTTTAAACGTGAAAGCTGAATGATCGCTTGGGAAACCTTTTCATTAGCGCCGGCTTTGAATTTTTTAAGATCCTTGGTCATGTCAACCGAAAAAGGCGGGACCGGTTCATTGTCAACTATTGTTTTCATGTAGGCATGGAACCTTTCGATATTTATGAGATCGGATTCGCCAAAAATCGGCTGATATTCGCGCTGGAGGTAAGAAGCGTCGGTGACACCAACCCGGAAAGATACAAGCGATCCGACGTTTCCGAATACGGCGTTTTTCACTTCCTCATCCATCTGGCCGATAAACTGGTTCGCGACTGTCAGGTTAAGGTGATATTTTCTTGCCTCGGAAAGAATTGTCGCAAAATCAGGCGTGGCGAAATTCTGGAACTCGTCCACATACAGGAAAAAGTCGCGACGCTTTTCCTCGGGTATTTCCTGACGGCTCATGGCGGCTACAAGAATTTTAGGAATGAGAACCAAGCCAAGGAATGAGGAGTTTTCCTCTCCCAACTTTCCCTTTGATAAATTTATAAGAAGAATTTTTCCTTCATCCATTACTCGCCTGAAGTCGAAGGCGGACTTTGACTGGCCAATTATATTTCTCATTGTCCTATTGGTAACGAAACGGCCGAACTTGGAAACGATGTAATCGAGAACTTCAGATTTATGAAAATCCGATGTCTGGGCAATTTGGTCCGTCCAGTAACGGCGGACTATTGGGTCCTGAACTTTGGGAAGAAGCTCCTGAACGTATTTGGGGTCGGTCAGCACTCTCACGATTTCAACGAAGGTCGTTCCCGGATCGCTCATAACCGTCAGCATGGCGTTACGAACTGCGTGCTCAAAACGCGGACCGATAATTCCCGTTCTCTGAGGATCATAAAGCTTATACATCAGATTTATTATCGAAGTTGAGATGAAATGTTTTTGATCTTCATTTTTAGCTTCGAGCAAATTCAAGCCCATTGGACGCTCCGTATCTGAAGGGTCAAAATATATGACGTCCTCCGCCCGGGAGGGAGGTATGTATTTGACGATATTGTCAATAAGATCTCCGTGGGGGTCAATGACACAGACTCCATAACCGGACTTGATATCCTGAATCGCCATATCCTGAAGAAGGACGGACTTACCGACGCCGGTCTTTCCGATTATGTAAACATGGCGTCTCCTGTCCTCAAACCCTATCCTTACCGGCCGCTTAATTCCTCGGTAATAGCCATTTCCGATGAAAGTGCCCTCTTCGGACGCTACTTCAGATGAAACCGGAGCCGTCTTGGCTTTTAACCACTGGATATGGGGCGTTTCAACGGTCTTGTTGGGAAAGTGGAAAATTGTCGCCAATTCGTCGGACGTCAATATGGAAACCGATTTGAAATAAGGAAAGTCTATGACCGGAAAGAATTTATATATAAAGTCAATCATGAAGCTCGCCTTAAACATTGTCTTTGCCCCGGTGAAACTGTTTAAGTCTGAATTGAATTGGGAGAAGGCAGTCTTTATGTTCCTCAGGTGGGCATTGGCCATATCGGACGTCGGGGAGGATACTACGAATCTAATTGTTGTTTCGAATCCCGACTTGATGCACTTATCGTCGATTCTTTCCAATACTTTTGGATCTGTCTTGAAAGTGGCCTTCTCGGGATTAGCTTCATTCTTTTTGGTAGACGAGACATATGACTTTCCGGCGGATTTCCACTTGCTCTCGGCCGGGCGTATTAGAAGCTGTATAATCGCCCCTTCCTTGTCGCTCATCTTCGAAAGTGCCGATGTCAGGGAAGCCAATGAATCAGTCGCCTGGTCTTTATAAAGCCTTACCGGCAGATATGGCGATTCCTTCGTCACAACTGAACCGGATGCAACCTTGCCGTCTTCGGTGAATATATTGGGCTCTTCGACTCTTCTTATGTCACAGGTAGGATAGTAACCGTATATGGTTTTTTCAACCAAGTCAATAATTCTTGATGGCGCGGAAACATAAAATCTTATTTCGGAAGGTCGGCCGATTATTTCAAAGGAAATGACGTCGTCAACCTCCAAAAAAGAAAACATCCCCGATTTTTTAAGCGAAGAAAAGGAAGCAAACATCTGCTCGGCCGCATCGATCTTTATTTCATTGTCCTTAGGCATCCTCACCTCAAGAGTCAACATCTCAAGAGAGATTTCCTCTCGTTTCTTAAGTCTGAAGTAGATAACGATCAAATAAATCAGAACAAAGGTTAACCCTGCGGCTATTAAGGCAGCAAGAACGGCTAACGATATTGTTATCAGGCGGTCAGCGAATATTTGGTAATCTATGGTTTCCATATTTAGGTCACATAAAAAGTATATAATAAAAACACGTACAAATATCCCCGAAAGTCCCATGTTTAAAATCAAAACCGTTATTAAGACATTTAGAATTACCTCGCGCCATTTCAAGATATTTATCTATTTCTTTCTGGGGCTTTTCCTGGTTTTCAACATCGTCGCCTCCCAGATGGTGTCGCCTATATATTTTTCACTAGTTAACGGTGACCGGGAAGCAACAACCTCATATCTCATAAAAATCAGTCCGCTTCCCTTGTTTGAAACGGAGTTGAAGAAAGGCAAGGTTTTGTTCGGGAACGAGCTTGAAGATGATGTCTTCAGAAAAGAAATAGAGCAAAATAACAGGATAAAAAATCTTGAACAATCTATCGAAAGAAACCCATACTCACGCGACATCTTGTATAGTCTATATTTACTTTATGATTCAAGAGGAGACAAAGCAATGGCCGAAAAATACTTGGAGAGAGTTAGGGAAATCGACCCCGGTTTTTTTTGATATTATTATTACACAATATGTTGAAGCAGGCACATTTGTACATTAAGGGTGACGTTATTGGGGTCGGATTTCGGGCTTGGACGAAAATCCAGGCAAAAATAAATAATGTTACCGGCTGGGTGAGGAATAATTTTGAAAGACCAGAAATTTTCGGAAACTCCGGAGGAGTTGAAGCCCAGATACAGGGAGATGAAGAAAAAGTCGTAAAAATGGTCGAGGTCATGAAGGTAGGATCACCCGTTTCCAGAGTGGATGATATCGAAATCATTTGGATTGAGCCGAGAGAAATACTGGAG
>CAZVQH010000023.1:0-3895 GCA_964629205.1 uncultured Gammaproteobacteria bacterium | reverse complement strand
GTTTTGTTATAATGTTATTTTACTAATATGTCAAATAAATTTTTATCAGTCCTTTTTGTCCTTATTACCCCGTCTAGGCGGAAGGCTTAATTGACTGATAAACAAATTAAGACCCCGCCGAAAGGCGGGTTTTTTAGTTGTAGGGAGAAAAAATAAATATGGCAATAAGGGAGATTGCGACAAAACAAATCGAAATGGTGGTCTCAAGAAAAGAGGCCATGCTTAATTTGGTCGGAGAGGCAACGAAAAACAACCCGCTGTATAAGCCTACCCTGATGCATCCTGAGTTTTTGCTTGGCGTGGTGGCTTCAACGGGTGGATTCCCGGATGAATTTTTATTGAGCGGTCCCAATCGTGAACTTCAGAGACAACTCATTGGAGAGAACCTTTCCACAATTGTCGGAATGCTTCCTGATGTAGTTCTGTCAAACCATCAGTTGAGGGCACTTGGATTTATGCACACGGAGAATCCGATGGATGTGACCAGAAGCGATGAAGCCTTAAGGGTCTCGGCCAGACAATACGCCGACGTAATACAGCACACCTACCCCGATGGGAAAGGTGGAACCAGATATCCTTTAAAGCAAAAAAACCCGCAGGCAATTGTTGACGATGTCAAAAAAGGCAATTTAGATATATATACTGTTGCCGATCCTGATGGCCAGACTGTCGCAGTATTCGGAACGGTAAGAAGGGTGGATATTTTGGGCCAAAAGGGCTATGCGGTTGAACTGGGAAGAACCGGAACCCGTGCCGACAAGGCTGAGGAAATGAAAGATGCCCCTCTTAGGGGCATGTCAAAACTAAGGCTCTACCACCTGCTGACCGATCCCCGCTTCATCGCCGACCCCGAAACCAGCAAGCCGGCGACCTTTATTTACGGAGATATAAGGTTGGCGGAAACGTGGAATCCTGATTTTCCGGGTGGTAAGGGCGTCCAGAGCGTTTTTTTCGGCGGCCGAAGCCATGGCGAGGACTTGGGATTCGGAATCGCAACCGTAGGCTGGAGATACAATCTGGAAAGATCCGAACCTTTCGCTTTTATTTTTAGACCGACATTTCCGGAAACCTACAAAAAGGAGCTTCAGCAAAAAACATTATTCATTCCTGACGCCGACGATGCCCAAAGAATCCACACACTTCTCAAAAGCACTTTCGGAACAACTCCCAATATTGAACACAATGGTTCTATGGATCATGTCCAGGCAATCAACCCAAACGAGATTGAAGTTGTTCTTGGATACAATCCGAAAGATTCAACCGCCTCAAGCGTATTTGCAAAAATTGACGTCGTTGACACCGATACCGAAATGGCCCGAAAACTGGCCGGAATGGTTAAGACCGTAAGCTTGTCTGAGGCTTTAAGTCAAGTTAAGGAAGGCCGCACCCCATTTATTGAAGTTTACGTAGACGCAACTCTTGGAAACGGCGTGAATCCTGAAAGGGTTACCGGAATAGTCAAAACCTTGAAAGATCTTGGTTTTGTCTGCAATGGCTGGGCGCCTTCAAGCCGGGATGGCGGAAACTCTATCCTGGTTTCATTTGCAAAACTTGGCACAGGCGCAAACAACCCGGTCCCGCCCGACTTGCCCGAAAGATATTATGTGGATGGACTTGAAGGTATGAGACAAGAGGCTTTACAAATTTTCCAGGATCTGGCAAATGCCGGACCTCTCGATTAAAAATTACATAAATAATATGAAAATAGAATACCTTAGAGCCAGTTTGATCTCCCCGAATTTAATAAAGCCGTTTCCGCTCGGAGAGGTCAAGGGTAAGCCAAGAATAGTAGGACCTGCCCGGAATATGATCACTCTTCAGGCTCAAACCGCCGAGGGAGTCAAGGCGTGGGCCTCAATTGATACGCTTCCTTTTCCATTTTATAACACTGAGTCAACTACCGAAGCATGGGCGCTGATGAATGAGATTGGGAATAATGTTGTGGGTGTCGAGATGGGAAGCCCCGAGGAGGCAGTTGATGCTTTGGGACCCATTGTTGGGCACAACATCCTTAAAGCAGGATTCGCCAATCTGTTTTTTGATGCCGACGCACAAATCAAAGGCGTTCCCCTATACTCACTCGTTGGAGGATCAAATCGCCCTGTTGAAGTTGGTATAAGCATCGCGAAAAGCGCCACGCAGGAGGAAATAGAAAAACAAATCGCCCAGGGATTCAGAAGGATAAAAGTTAAAGTGGGACCGTCTGTCGACGATCTTGAAAAAATCGCAGCCATAAGAAGAAGCAATCCCGATCTTATGCTTATGGTTGATGCAAACTCGTCGTTTGATCATAGGAGCGACCAGCATATGAGAATTCTTAGGGAGTTTGGAGAACTCGATCTACTGATGATCGAGCAGCCATTGGCCCATGATGATGTCAGGCACCATGTCGAACTCCAGCAAATGTTTGATCGTGAAAAAATTCCGGGTCGGATCTGCCTTGATGAAAGCGTCGAGACCATGGACCAAATGGAACAGGCGGTTGAAGGTGGAATACCGATTGTCAATATAAAAATCGCCAGGGTCGGAGGGCTTCATATCGCCCGACAAATGATTGACTATGCCGAAAAAAATAATGTTGCAACGTGGATTGGGGGAATGCTTGAGCCCACTCCGAGCAAGGCTCACAGCCTGGCAATGGCAACACATCCCGGAGTCAATTTACCGTCTGACATCTCGGGCACTGCCGCCTATTTTGCAGAGGGACAAGACCCGGTTGTGGAACCGATGGTTCGCGACGGGGCAACTATTTCCGTCAAGGACGAGCCGGGGCGCGGCTGGCAGGTTGACGAAAATAAACTTTCAAATGTAACCGAAAGCGTACTAGTTTTTGAAAAAAAATAACATATGGCAACAGAAATTATCGGACAAAAAATCAAGGAGTTAAACAGTCGACTCAACATAAAATTTGAAAGGCCGGGGACGGAATTCCTACCCTCAGTACAGTCTATGGTTGATCGAATGGCTTCCGTCATGGGTGTTTTATCACCGCAACTGAAATTGCCCGCCGAAGGATTTTTGACCCAACCCCTGGATAAGCATAAAAAACAGGCGGTTGAGAATGAGCTCGGACCCGCATACGCGAAGGAGAGTGTCGCTTTTCAGGAAAAACTCATGGCGGTACCGATAGTTGAATCCGGGGAAGCGATGGTGTCTCTTGAAAAAACGTTCTCCGGAACCACCTCAAAAGTCAGTTTCAGTAATACTCCATTTACAAACGCCGCTCTTTACGGTTGGGACGGAAAAGCACGCGAATATTGGGTCAGGGAGGGTGTTGCCAAGCGCTTGGAACTCGCCGCGTTCGCTCTCAATGAGGTTGGACTTATGATCCATTTCGAAGATGGATTCCGGCCCATAGGAGTTCAGGAGGGACTGTTGAAAAGACGGATTGTTGAAAAGATATTGACCGAGGAACATCCTGATTGGGATCCGGTCCAGGATTTCGAAAAAATAATGACCGAAGCTCAAAGCAAAACGGCGATTATGCCGAGAATTTCAGGACATAAGGGGGGCGCGGCAGTTGATGCAACCATAAGGACAATCGACGGAGCCCCTCTTCCGCTTGGAAATGAATATGGACAAGGTGGCGCGGCAGTCAATCTTGATTATCCGTATGTGACAGCTCAGGAATGGCAGACAAGAATGATCTTCAAATCGGTTATGGAAATGGCGGGACTGACGGTTTACCCAGGGGAAGACTGGCACGCTTCATACGGCGACAATCTTGCAGGAGCCAATCCCGACGGGTCAATAAGGGAGAATTATGTTGCAAAATATGGGCCGCTTAAGGGGTACTTTAAGACCGATGGCAGAATAATTCCCTATCCGCCTGAGGAGTTTGATCAGACTTTTTTCAGCCGGCAGCAACTTAAGGAATTAGCAATTGAGGCAAGGA
>CAZVQH010000022.1:6256-9386 GCA_964629205.1 uncultured Gammaproteobacteria bacterium | reverse complement strand
GGTATTTTCTAAGTTGAAGGATAGGGGTGTAGAAAAATATTTCCTTACCCTTCATGTCGGGTTAGGTACATTCGCTCCTTTGACTGATGAAAATATGAAGACAGGAAAACTGCATGAGGAGTTCTATCAAATTAATGAAAAAGAATTTGATTTGATAACCGAAGCCAAGCATCGGGGAAGAAAACTAGTATCGGTTGGGACAACCGTCACAAGGACAATCGAATCCATAGCCAGATCGGGGAAATTAACCGGGGAAACGGACTTGTTCATATATCCGCCCTACCGATTCAAGATGGTAGACCACCTGATTACGAATTTTCATCTTCCGAAATCATCTCTCATGATGCTTGTTGAGGCGTTTCTTCAGCACAGGCAGGCAAAAAGAAGATTGACGGATCTTTACGGCATTGCAATAGAAAATGATTTCCGGTTTTTTTCCTTCGGGGACGCGATGTTGATACTATAACCCGGCATAGTCGGAATCCTTGAAGAAATAAATTGATATAATGCATGCATGGCAGGTTTTTTCAAAGTCCTTCATGGTTCAAAAAAGTCAAAAGCCCGACTGGGTGAAATCAATACGACTCACGGAACAATCAAGACCCCATCTTTTGTTGCGGTAGGTACGAAGGGAACGATTAAGGCATTAACGCCGGGACTTCTTGATGAAATAAAAACCCAGGTCGCATTCGTAAATACCTATCACCTTGTAACTCACCCCGGCGCCGATATCGTTGATGAAGGCGGCGGAATCCATAATTACTCAAAACTTGACATTCCCTTAATGTCCGATTCCGGTGGATTTCAGGTTTTCTCCCTTGCCCAAAATTCAAGGAAAGCCAGAGTCCGGGCTGACGAGGAACCTCTACTGGTCAAAATTACCGAGGACGGGGTGAAATTCCGCTCAACTTATGACGGAAAACTTATCGAATTCACACCTGAAAAATCAATGGAATACCAAACCCAAATAGGAGCCGATATCAACATGGCATTTGATGAGTGCACCTACTATCCGGCGACCCATGAATACGCCGAACGGGCAATGATACGCACTCACAAATGGCTCGAAAGATGTATAGAATACAGAAGAATCAATCCTTCCCCCGACCAGTTCCTTTATGGAGTTATTCAGGGAGCGACGTTTGAGGATTTAAGAAAAAAATCGGCCGAATTCGTAGTTTCAACCGATACCCCCGGAATTGCAATAGGCGGTGTGTCGGTTGGGGAGACAAAAAAGGAAATGCGCGAACAGGTCAAATGGGTCTCTCCGTATCTGCCGATTGACCGACCTGTGCATCTTTTGGGCGTCGGCCAGACTGACGATATCATCGACCTGGTTAAATACGGGATCGATACTTTCGACTGTGTCGAGCCGACCCGGTTGGCGAGAATGGGGGCCGTTTATCAAACAGAATCCGGCCAGATAGACATAAATAAAGGCACCTATAAAAACAATATGGAAAAATTGGATGAAAAATGCAATTGTTATACCTGCCGGAACTTCACCAAATCTTATCTCCATCACCTTTTTAAACAAAGGGAGCTTTTGGGGTACACCTTGTCAACAATACATAATCTTGCTATAATGGAGACTCTTTTTGCAAAGATTAGGGAAGAAATCGCGCAAGGAAGCGTCTGAATCCTCCAAAGTCTTACAAAGCATAAGACATTTGTTATGCAACATTGTAAGCCCATAAGACCAGAATGCCACAAGAAAAAATAAAAGAACCAATCGCACATTCCCCTTTTAAAGACAAGGTCTCCTCATACTTGAAGAATCTTACGGGCGCATTGGGTATGGAAAATGTCGTCGAGAAGCAACAAGAAAAGGTTCTCAGGATTCTGGACCGAAATAATAATATCGCAAAACTCATTGAATCAGCCGGCCCGGACGGTTACAAACCGGTGGTTTCCGAGGAGATCAAACTTCGGGGTGAAGCAAAACTGGGATACGTCTATTGTATTGACGGACGGATCCCGACGATATTTATAGCCGGGCGTTTCGCCAATGCCTGGGAAGAGCCGGCCGGACTTATAGGAATGAGCGAGACCGACAGCGGGGAACATATCCCTAAATCAACGATTCTTGGTCAGGCACTTGAGGAGGCAGTCCGCGAAAACAGAGACGTTCTTGAGGTATTTTTTGCCCACACGGGTACGATAAACGGTCCAAACACCTGCGGCTACATGAATCAATTGAAAGCTGATCTGAGTCTCGGGGATGAAGTGGATCTGACGGCCGAGAATATCCGCCGCTTTGAAACTGAAGATATTCCCGCGGTCACGGAATTCTACAATAGGGTTAGCCTCCAGAAGGGAAAGACTCCCTTAAGCCGGGTCGGGATAAGCGCCGTCTATGAGACCGATACCATGGGAATGGTCTTGAATTACGGACAGGAAGGCAGACAATTTTCGACCACGGACTTCATAAATAGCATTAAAGACGAAGTTGAGTTTGTTATTGGGGAACATTTGGGGGTATTCGGATCGATGAGGGAAGGGTTTTCCGATCCGGAAAACTTCATCAAAGTGACTCAAAAGGTTCTTGAAGTAACCAAGTTTATAATGGGTCAAAACCGTTTTACCGATGTGATCGATCCGTATTTGGCCGAGAACTATTCCGATCTAACAGGTAGTCAGCTTCAGGCGTTAAGGTTCATGCTGGTAAGGACCATGGCGCTTCAATATGTGACCGGACTATCAATTTCTGAACCCGGGGTGGGCCACACGTTTACCCACCACCAGGAAGATTATCTATCGGTTTCACTCGCCGGTAAACCAGTCGGACGCTTTGATCCTAAGGAACAGGTATTTGCCAGCACCCCCTCGGATACAGTAACCGCCGTAAAGGATATCCAACTGAAACTGTCCCTTATGGATAAGCACGATGCCAAAAAGCCTTACATACTGTTCGTTTCCAATCCGGTCAAAAAGGCCGATTGGGATAAATATGTGGCGAATGAGAGTGAGGCGATAAACCGGAATGTTGCTTTGAATGCAAGTCTCTTCAAGACGATAGTTGCCGACAGGAATCTCAAATCCCGGATCAAGGACGGGAGCTTGATTGTCGTTCCCGTTTTGGTTGACCAGAATACGGGCGAAGTTCTTGAAGTTGTCGACCACTCGGCAT
>CAZVQH010000022.1:0-6246 GCA_964629205.1 uncultured Gammaproteobacteria bacterium | reverse complement strand
CGCGATAGTTTTTGTTGAACGTTTCGAAATCAACCTCCCGTTTGCCTTCAAGCTGCACTTTTTTTATCGTCAATTTCCCATCTGCAAATTCCATATCGGTTATTTTCAGTCTTTTCTTATTCGGCAAAAGCGTCCAGATCCCAGGCCAAGGATAAAGTCCGCGAAACAAATTGGACAAGGCTAGGGGGGAATTTTTTAACTCGGTTTTTAATTTTTCAATCTCGATGAAACCATCATCTTTTCTTAATTTTTCAGTATAGGTGGCTTTTTCATCATCCTGATTTTTCAAGGAAATTTTTCCGATACCATCAAGTATGTTTTTCTTGAAGAGGGTAAAGCCAATATCGGTTAATTTTACCTCTAGATCGGGTCTTTTGTCTGAATTTTCAATCGTATAACTTTTTTGATCTATAATTGGTCCATGGTCCATCTTATCGTCCATTTTTATTATGGATACCCCAGTTGTTTTATCGCTTTTTATTATTGGGGCGGCCATCGGTGCGGTTCCGCGGTACAGCGGGAGGAGTGAAGGGTGAACGTTCCAAAATCCGTATTTTGGCCTCTCCAATATTTTATTTGAAATGATTGCGCCGTAAGCATAAACCAGGACAAGATCAAGATCCAGCATGAGCTCACGGCCAATTGCATCCGCGGTCAGGATTCCGTATTTTGAGCCGCTTTTTGAACTTCTTTCCTCGAGTTCAAAGCAGTAAACGGGAATACCGTATTTTTTTGCAATCGATTTCACGGGAGTAGGCGTCAAAATTTGCTTTCTCCCTGCGGGTTTGTCTTTTTGGGTAGCTATAAATTTAAGATCAAGGTGATCTTTTAACTCAGTATCATTGATGATTTTTTCAAGCAAAATCGCCGAAAAGTACGAAGAGCCGAAATAGGCAAAATTTATTTTCATGGATTGCCTGGCATTTCAAAAATAATTTTAGGGGAATTTGTCGATTCCTTGACGGCCAGACCTGACGGAAAAGTAAATTCAAGCCCCCATTTTTTGCTTTTGTATTTACTGTATTTGACGGGGGTTGGGGACGGCGGCTTTGGAGTGGGAGTGATGCTTAGCACGTAATCAATCGCCTCGTTGGTTTTTTCGGTTTGCTGACCGGAACGGAATCCAAGAATAAAGGCCAGGATCAGAAACAAAAGGAATATGAGGATTTGGGGTTTCCGTTTCATAAGGAAAGTATATCAAAGACGCCTTGACTATTTACCCAAAGGTTGCCAAAAATGACCAGCTGATCGTCAACCCTGAAACAGGCAAATTGAATCAGGTCGCAAAATCCACTTTACCTATTGACATAAAATTGTTTACAATGATATTGATGCTTGTGGTTCTTTTTGCATCGATTGTTGAATTATCTTTTACATAAGAAAAAGCAGGTCATATATAAAATGAAAAAAAATAAAGCGCTGATAATATTGACGGTACTGTTGTTTTTCGGATTCGTGGTTAGCATCCCGCAGTCGACGTTCTCACAATCGGCATTCGATCCGGCAAACAGCAAGGAGCTGATGGAGCAGGGCAGGGTAAGGACGTGTCTCAAGGCAAGTTGGAATAATCTCTCCGAAGAAAGAGGTTCAAAAAGAACCCAGACTGTCCGTCTTCAGGGAAATTGTATGTCCCCCTCGGGATGCACCTGTGTCAAATATCAACACCCGAACGGGGCAGTTGCAGCCGATCAGGAAGGCAATCTCGGCACCGATTTCTGCGAAGAAACGGCCTACTCCGGGTCAAATCTGGACAATGTCCTTGGAGCAACGGATCTGTTGGCAAAAGCCGAACCTACGGAAAAACCATCAAGGAAAAGTTTAGCCAAGACTGATGCGGAAAAACGCGCAATAGACTTGGGAAATAGGTGTAATAAGGCGAAGCGTGAGGCGAGTGATCCAGTATTGGCGGCTGTTCCCGTCGGTCCCGGAACATGCCGGATTATCAAAAATAATTTGGCAAAAAACACCGCTCAGGATTCAAATACCCAGGTTTTGGGGGTTGGTGATACGGCGGGATTGATTCCATATGGTCCAGTCGACATCTTAGTTCAGGAAGAGACTTATAAGCATTCTCCGCTTGAGTTCTCGGCAGTCGGAGCAATAGCCCCGGATATTACGGCGAGCGATTTGGGAGCGGGGGGCGAGATAGCGGAAGGAAACGATAATAGTCAGAAGTTGGGGACATTTGAGTTTATGGCGGCGGCACTGGATGTGAGCGTTGAAGATATCGCCTCAAATTGTACGGCGATAAGCTGGGATCCATACGGTAGAGTTTTTGACGCGGAATCCCTTGAACCTATAGCCGAAGTTGAGGTTGAACTGCTTGACGGAACGACCCAGGAACCTATCGAGATGTCTTTTAACCTTCCCTATGACTTTACTGGAAATGACGGTCTTTACAATATCCAGGTTGAAAAGGAAGGTAAATATTCCTTAACAGTTGAGCCGATTACGGAACATATATTTACTTCAACACCAAAACTCAGTAGATTTTGGAATAAAATCTATTCGGACCTTTATTTTCCCAATCAAACTTTTGTGGAAAAGTTGGGAGAAGGCACTCATCACGACATCCCTCTCCAGTCCGAAGGCAAGCCCTATAAAGGCGCGGTATCGGTAGTTGTCCCTGGAACTCTCAAAAGCGAGCAGATGGGCAACAAAATCATCTTTACAGGAAGGGTAACTTTTCCTATGGCTAAAGTATGCTTAGTTGATGACGCCAACAAAAAACAAATAGGAGATTGTGTCAATGCAAATAATATCGGCCGATTCACAATAGGGGTAGATAAGGCCGTATTACCCTCAAACAGGCTATATATCGCCACGGAGAAAGTTGATCTGACAAACCCCGATTTATATAAAAAGGAGCAACCTCTGGAGACATTGAATATTTACTCATCGCCTTTCACAAAAATTAATAATAAGTATTATTATGAACCGATACTGAGCTTAGTTGAAGGTTATGCACGCGGCCTTAAAGGGGAAGTTATTCCTAATGCAAAAATACAGGTGAAGCTAAAAGTCAACAAGAGTCTTTTTTATGAAACCAAGGCCGACGATAGCGGATTTTTTACGATCTATGCGAAAAACCTTCCATATCTCGAGTACTATTTCGAATTCATAAATCCGCAAACCCAGGAAGTAACTACCAAATCCTCTTCGGGATTTGTCCTGGATAATAAAGATTATCTTGGTACGCACAACATTAATCTGATGGCGGCGGTTAAGAATAATCAGCCGGTCATCAATCCCCAAACCGGACAGTTGAATCAAATCGACAATTCCGGACCGGTATCGGGGGCGGAAGGCGCTAAATCGTCATCCGGGACAAGTCCCATAAAAATGGAGATAGTCATTGTTGCCTTCGTGCTGATCGTCCTTATAACCGCGACCGCGGGCATACTCATATACATAAAAAGACAGAATAAGTTTATTCCTTGACAAATAGGCGCGAGCTGTTTATACTATAAATCAGATCCTCCCAATGGGGTCAGTCGATTGAAACTTTTTCTTAACAAGATCGAACATGTGGGTAATCTCAGCCGGAAGGCTAGGATATAAGATATCTTCTTGGTAACCCGTGGGTTAACAAGAGTATCCACCCCTCACTATTCATGGGAAAAAGTTCAGATGCCTCATTTACGGAGGATCATTTCGATAGCTTCATGAAAGAATGCTACTCAATGAAAAACTAATTTGATTTCTCGTATATTAATATAAGTTTTTAATTTTATGGTACAAGCAAAAAAGGTAACGGATGAAAAGAAACAGGATGAGCTGGATGTCTCTTCGTTAATCGAAAAAATTGAGGAAAAACCGATTATTCCTTCTCCAGAGGCTCCAATAGTTGCTAAGCCAACAAGCGCGGAATCTGCGCCGGCCGCTCCTCTTGAGGATAGATTGAGAGAAGACTTGAAAATAAGCTATCAGGCTAAAGGAGTTTTGGACGTCACTTTTGGAGGCTATGGCTTCCTTCGTCAGGACTATGTACTTTCCCCCGATCGGGATATTTACGTTTCAACAAGTCAGATACGACGTTTTTGGTTGAGACGGGGAGATGAAGTTGAAGGCTTGGCCCGTCCCCCTAAGGAAGGCGAGAGATTTCACTCCCTTCTTTTAATCAAGAAAATAAACGGAGTCGAGATGACCGAAGATGAATCGTCAAAACGCAAAAACTTTGACCAACTCACATCTCTTCATCCGAACAAACAGATAAGACTGGAAACAAAAACCGAGATTCTGTCAACAAGAATCATAGATCTGGTTTCTCCGATCGGTTTTGGGCAAAGAGCTTTGATTGTTTCCCAGCCGAAAGCCGGGAAAACGACATTCCTTAAGGAGATTGCCGAGGCAATCTCGATAAATCATCCGGATGCGTATCTTATGGCGATCCTTATTGGAGAACGTCCGGAGGAAGTGACGGAGATAAAAAGATTTATAAAGGGTGAAGTTGCCGCGTCGAATTTTGACGAATCGCCTAGGCAGCAAATAAAAGTAGCTAATTTAGCCCTGGACCGGGCAAAGCGCCTGGTTGAAATGGGTAAACACGTCATAATACTGCTTGACTCGGTAACGAGGCTGGCACGGGCACTGAATCTTTCGGTCACCAATTCGGGAAGAAGTCTGTCGGGAGGTTTTGACCCCTCAGCTCTTTATCCTGCCAAAAAGTTCCTGGGAGCTGCCCGCAACTGCGAAGAAGGAGGAAGTCTGACAATAATAGGTACAGCCCTTATCGGAACAGAATCAAGAATGGATGACCTTATATACGAGGAACTGAAAGGAACCGGTAATATGGAGATTCATCTTGACCGCAATTTTGCAGACAAGAGAATCTATCCGGCCATTGATATCGAAAAGTCAGGAACTAGACACGAAGAACTGCTCTATGACAAGGCAGCTTTGAACAAAGTGTCCACCCTGCGCCGAATGCTTGGACTATTAAACGGCGAGGAAAGATTGACAGCCATGATCGAGAAACTATCAAAGTCAAAAACCAATCAGGACTTCCTCGATTCCTTGAGTAAAGGCGCATAAGGCTGATTGATATACAAAGCGTATATTTTGATATAGTTTTTTATTGAACTATAGGGTTATAATCAAGTCAATTTTTTTCGCGATCAATGCCTTGTCTGCCAGGACAATCTTCAATCAGGCATGATACACCTCGTTTGCATATATGCATGTGAACATACTCTACCCACCTTATTTTTACGCAAATCCACAAGTTGTCCACGAAAATAAAATGCTCATTGACAAATTTTGTTTGTATACTCTATACTGGTATACAGTATGAATGACATATCAAAAAGAGTGAACAGGCTGATCGGCCAAATGAAGGGGATCGAAAAAATGATCAACAGCAAGCGTGACTGTTCGGAGGTGCTTCAGCAGATTTCGGCGGTCAAAAAAGCTATTGACGGATTATCGAAGGAAATTGTAATATCTGATATCTGCAGACTCATACCGAGTGAGGATTCAAAGAAAATAGAGCAGATGGTAGAGAGGGCGATCAGTTTATAAGTTGACAAGCAATAACTGCAAATGGATTCAAAAATTGAGAATGTAATCATAATCGGCGGAGGCCCGGCAGGTCTTGCTGCCGCAATCTACAATGCGCGTGCCGATCTTAAGCCTTTGGTTCTTGCCGGTTCGCCTCCCGGAGGGCAGCTTACATTGACTTCAGATGTCGAGAATTATCCAGGATTTGAGGCTATACTCGGTCCCGAATTGATTGAGAAGATGCGCAAACACGCTTTGAAGTTCGGAACTCGCGTCATTGATAAGAACGTGCTTGATGTCGATTTTTCAAAACGGCCCTTCAAAATAAAGACAGTGGATGCAACTTATGAGGCAAAATCGGTGATTATAGCGACAGGGGCCAAAGCGATCTGGCTTGGTTTGGAATCAGAGACTCGCTTGCGGGGTAAGGGTGTTTCCGCTTGCGCCACATGTGACGGGTTCTTCTTCAAAAATAAAGTCGTTGCTGTTGTTGGGGGTGGAGATACGGCTATGGAAGATGCCACAACAATGACAAAATTTGCGACAAAAGTATATGTAATTCATAGGCGAAATGAGTTTAGGGCTTCCAAAATAATGCAGGACAGGGTGCTCAATAATCCCAAGATTGAAGTCATCTGGAACAGTGCGGTTGAGGAGGTTTTGGGATCGAACAGGGTTGAGGGCGTCAAACTTAAAAATACCGAAGGAAAGGTTTACAACTATACTTTTTCAAAAATGGGTAGCGGT
>CAZVQH010000021.1:9192-9434 GCA_964629205.1 uncultured Gammaproteobacteria bacterium | reverse complement strand
TTCGATATATTTTCTATATTCGGTAAGGGTTGTTGCTCCCACGATCTGGATTTCACCGCGGGCCAGTGCGGGTTTAAGGAAGTTCGAAGCATCAAGAGACCCTTCCCCCGACGATCCGGCGCCGACTATATTGTGGATCTCGTCAATAAATAGGATTATCTCACCCTTACTCGCCTGTACTTCCTCAATCAGATCCTTCATCCTTTCCTCAAACTCCCCCCTATGTGAAGCTCCTGCCAGTA
>CAZVQH010000021.1:0-9182 GCA_964629205.1 uncultured Gammaproteobacteria bacterium | reverse complement strand
CCAGTATGCTCATTAAATCCAATTGGAGAATCCGCTTGTTCAGCAGAGATTCCGGAACTTCCTTCGCGACTATTTTTTCTGCCAATCCTTCAACAATGGCGGTTTTTCCGACACCGGCTTCACCGACCAGGGACGGGTTGTTTTTTGTGCGTCGCGACAGGATGTGAATTACGCGCTCGACAACCTGAGATCGTTCGACGACTGGATCAAGTAGGCCCTGTGCCGCCTTTGCGGTCAGATCGATCGTGAATTGCTCCAGCGCCTGTTTCTTTTTTTCGGCGGCCTTCTGCTCTTCCGACAATCCTTCTTTTTTTCCGGTAATTTTCTTATTTAATTCTTCTTTCTTGAGTCCGAGTTTCGCCAATACCCGGGCGCCTGCACCTTCACCTTCTTCGTAAAGGGCAAGAAGCAGATGCTCGGGAGCGATGAACTCAAATCCGAGTTTGCGTGCTGCAACCAGAGCATTGTCCAATATTCTTTTCACACGCGGTGACATTTGCGGAGGCTTAGCCTGGGGACTAGGGTTTCTTTTGTAGATTGATGCCAATTCCTGCTCGATGAGTTGCGGCTGAAGTTTTACCTCAATAAAAAAATTATAGATTTCGGAGTCACCTGTCAATCCATGAAGAATATGTTCGCTGTCGACGAATTCATTACCCAGTTCTTTTGCTTTCGTTGTGGCTGAAAGGAAGACCCTGTTTGATCTTTGGGTCAAGTGAGTCATCAGGTCAAAATTCTCCTTCTTGTCCCCGGGACTTCCCGGCTTGGAGGGTGATTTTGTGTCCGGTTTGGCAGCAGTATCTGATGGCTGAGCGTTTGGCGGCTGGTTGGCCGGAGGCGGCTGTACTGCGGGTGTCTGGGAAGCAGGCACACCTGGCGCAGCGACCTCACTTTTTACCTCCTGTGTTACTGGAGGTTGATCCGGCACCTGATTTGCAGGAGGCGATCCTATTCCGTTATAAGCGACTTTCTGGGTTGTCACTTGCGACGCAGGTTGTACTGGAGCCCCTGTCCCGTTTGCTGTTGTATTGGTATTGGTTTTTTTTATAAAATCAAAGAAATCGGCCATAATTTTCATTATATGAAAAAAATATTACTTATTGCAACTGCCATTCTTATTCTCTTGCTGGTTTTGATTTTTGCATTCAATTCCATGAGAAGGACAGGTCAAAATACCAAAGGCGGCGTAAGCCCCACGCCAACGACCGTTCCTATAAACAACAGCGCCAATACCCAACTTCTTGAGATAGCCCAATCAATTGCGCCGCATGAAGAAAATGATTTCTCCTATGACTATTCCCCCCAACTCAACAAAATGGTCGTTACCGAAAAAACTTCCAATGGTTACGGAGCTTTTTCGGATTGGGTGACAGAACAGGGACTGCCCGAACTCGCAAATAATCCCGAAGTTGTTGTTTTCCAGGAACCGGGCGCAAGCAGCGCGACGGGAAGCAGCATTGACCCATCATCCGATTCCGGGCCGACCGAGTACGACCTGACGGTCAAGCCGTTTGTCGACTTCATAAACATATTTATAAACTTTGGGCAAGGAGCTTCCTCCGATATACAGGTGACCCCTATTCCTATCCCAACACAGGGCGGTCAAAGCTCATCTTCTCCCACTCAGCAGTCCGCGCGGGCTAATATAGAAATGACCTATTATGCCCAATGCAACGGTTACGGAAATATCCCCCTGCCATCGGGATGTAATCTTTGCGAAGCCGGATGCGGACCGACGACTGTCGCAATGATTGCTGCCTCATACCTTGGAGACCAATATAACCCGAAAACAATTGTTGACATGTACAGGGACAACAATTACTATCTCAGCTGCGATGGAAGCAGGTATTCCGACGCAAAGGCGGCGCTTGAAAAGTTGGGACTCAAAACGACAAGCTATATGACATACAGTCTCGAAAAAGCAGATAATGTCGTTTCCGATTTCAAGAAATATATCGATTCCGGATGGACCATTTTCACTCTTGCCAATTATTGCGACTCTGGATGCGGGCATTATTTTTGGGTAACCGAGATCGACAACGGAAATATTCTTGCCTATGACCCGTATTACGGCAAGAGCTCTCCCCCTCCATACAATGAAAACAGCCGTTATCCGTTTCCAAAATACCGATTGGCTTTTGGAGTCAAAAGATAAGTTTTTTGACTTATGCCTCAACCTAACATAAAACTATTCCTTGTATTGTCAGGAATTCTTGCGGTCATTTTTTTCATAATCCTGATTATCCCGTTAAGCCGTAAGACTACGGTTCAACAGCTTCCCGGCGGCAATCTCCCGACCCCGACCATAGTTGATGCCGTACCCCAGGGCGGAATTGCCGACATTTCCCCGACGATCCAGATTACCGGATTTACCGGGGTCAGGGAAGAGGAGCTTAGCGCTGAAATCGTGTCCCAAGTCAATGAAAAACAGTCTTTGAGGTATGAAACCCCGCTTGCCCTTTCGACTTTTTCGATCGATTTCGACTATGGTGAGGACAAGTTCATCGTCGTCCTGAATGACCCCAAAAACCAGTCATTGAGTGAGTTTGAAGACTGGAAAAGAAACAACTACCCGGCAATCCCCTCTGATCAGTTTATTTTTAGATAAAATTCCTTTAGAATCAATTTATGCGCGGTATTCTTGAAAAAAGCTTAGGTTTTGCAAAAAAAGCGATTCTTGTACTCGCTGTTTATTTTCTCGTGATAAGCCTGTTCTCGTTCTTTATAAATAAGGATAAAAGCGCCTTCAGAACGACAGTCGATCCCATCAAAAAAAATCGTGCCGAAATATATAAGGTAATTAATGATGAAAAGACGAACTCCACCAAGGAGGGAAAGCTTTCGATAATCCTCTACAAGTCCCTCATGTGCAATATGATCGGCGAGGCATGCAGCGACAACCCCCAGGATGCCGATACAAACTATAAAAAAAGCGTTTTCGGTTTCATTGGAGGCTTGCTTGCCTACCCTTACGCTAATCCGCCGGCGTCGGGTGTTTACTGGGCTTACTCGAGCCTCTCAAATGCGGGATTCATCCCCAAGTCATATGCCGCCGAAGGCGTAGGGTTTGCGGCGATCAGTCCCTATGTCAATATCTGGAAAATATTCAGGGACGTATCGTACATGCTTCTGGTAATGGTATTGATCGGGATCGGTTTCATGATAATGTTCAGGATGAAAATGAATGCCCAGACCGTCGTATCCGTTGAAAATTCGTTGCCAAAAATTGTTGTGTCCCTCATACTTATTACATTTTCGTTTGCGATCGCGGGATTCATGATTGACCTCATGTATGTGATTGTTGGGTTGGTTGTTTCGGTCTTAAGCAATAACCCCGCCGGCGGGACTTTTTATGACGCCAATGTTTTCAAAAATGATTTCATGGGCGCCAAAGCCGGAGACTTGTGGGGGCATATAAGAGTGGGGTTAAGTCCCAACCAGTCAATCGGATACTTCATAGGCGAATCCATGCTCCAGATAATGCCAACCGAAATAAATATCGCCTTAAGGAGTACAGCTGGATTCATCGCTGTCATTTTGAGCTCGGGAATCGTCAATTTCATAGCGGGACTGTTTGCCGGAATGCTCAATGCGATTGACGTATTGGGGAACAGTTTGGGAAACCTCCTTCAACCCTTCCTCGGAATCCCAATTGCCCTCGTCCTTTATCCGTTCATATTCATACTTGTCGCCTTTCATGCTTTTCCGGCCATATTCTCGGTGCTGATACTTTTTTCTATTGCTTTCCTTTTTTTGAGGATAATTCTCCTGCTTTTCTCGAGTTACCTTAAATTAGTCATAACCATTATCCTCGCTCCTTTCCTGCTTCTGTTTGAGGCGGTCCCGGGAAGAAACGCGTTTAAATTCTGGATAATGAATCTTATCGGAAATCTCATTGCATTTCCGATTACAATCGGAATCCTTATATTGGGATATATAATCGTAAACGATCCGAATACACCTTCTTTAACCGCAAGACTTCCTTACCTCTATGGATTGGACAACAACTCATTCAGGGTACTGGTTGGGATGGGACTCATATTCCTCATCCCCGATCTGATCAAGGTCTTTAAGGAGCTATTGGGAATCAAGGACCTGCCGATTTCAATCGGGCTGGGTACGTTCTTCGGCGGCGTGTCGGCTGGAACTGCTGGAGCAACGAGCCTGCTTGGACAATTCGGTAGTATATCTCTTGGATTGAGCGCGATAACCGGTAAAGGCTTACATGATCTTATGAGTGGAGATAAGAACTTCGGTAAACAGCTCGGAGGAAGCCTCAAATCAGTAGTCAATCCTTCAGCGCAAGGCAAGTCGACAACTCAGGCTGAGAGCTGACAAGAAGATTAATTGAATCCGGGTATCCTTAAGATATTCACTCCTATTAACCTCAAAACAAAGACCGAAAATATAATGAGCATCAGTCCCATTATGCAGGACGTGATCATCTCCTGGGCTTTTTTAAGTTTTTCGGGATTACCCTGGGAAGACTGCATCATGAATGCGGCATAGATTATGCATAGTAGGGAAAATCCCCCGGCCAGCCCGATTCCAAGACCGAAAACCGTCTCTTCAATAAACTTTCTTATGTCTGTTTTTATACAGCCTATCCCTGAATATACACCCCCGTCGTTGGCGCATGCAAGGCAGGCATTCCGGTCGCTTACCTGATTTTGTCTTTGGCAAAATTCGTTCATTACCTTAAGGTATGCGGGCGACGGAGTAATGGGGTTTATACATTTACAGGCAGGATTGTCATAATCATTCATCGACGGCACACCCGACACGCATGGAGTTGAAACCTGCTTGGTTACGTTAATTAGGGACTGATAAAAAAACTTATTGACAATGTCTATTCCGCCCTGGAGAAAAGGCAGGACCGCATTCATGGCCGGCATGCTTGGGGGAACATTTATGGTCGGATAAAATATATTGCAGCACTGGTTTTTCTGGGCATCTTCGGCAACTCCGCAGTTTGTTCCCGGTATCGTTACCGAAAAAGGAGGGGTCTGGGCTAATATCGATGAAGGCGCAATAAAAAGCGCAAACATCAAAACAATACCGATAATTATTTTTTTCATAATTTCATATTAGCATAAAAATTACTTCTTCTTTCCTTCGGCTTCCGACATGGCGTCTTGCAGATATTTCCACAGGATCATGGCAAATACGATCGGCAGGTATTGGCTGACCGTTTCAATCGCCATATCCATATAAGTGGCTCCGAATTCTTTCCTCAATTTGGCGGCATTGTACTCGTAGTCGACGGCCTGTTTTTTTCCGAATTTGATCGGGGTTCCGAAAAAGTTGATCCAGCGGTCTTCGTACCGGGGCCCGTTTTGAACGTTAAACGTACTTTTCGGCAGAAGTCGCTGGGACTCAAGGGACACTATGAATCGGTCTATATCTCTCGCATCCCATTCCCAGACTGCGGTCGAACGACCTGCATATTCGGCGGCGATCGAATTCCTTTTCCCGAATCTGAAAAGGCCGAGGAAGGGCTTGGCGGCGGTATCCTTTTTGAAGTATTGAATAACGGCCGATGCGATTTTATATATATATCTGAAATCTCCGGCATCTCCGGTTCCGTGAACCGACGTAAAGGCATCCTGGGCTTTCTGCAGATATTCTATGACCGGAGAAAAATCACGTTTTCCGTTTGTGGCGATCTGGTTGAGAAGCTTGGGCATCCCTATGATCCATGGAGTGATCTTCTCCATTTGGGCGGTATCGTTGATTGACCGGGCGATCATGCGCGGTCCGGTATGTCTCATTGCCATAAGCGTAAAGTCCGTATCCTCTATGCCGAAAGTGAATTTGTAGTTTTTGATCGCATCATACGCTCCTTTATCCAGGAAGTCCTTACTCAGACATTTTCCCGGCTCCCTCATTTTGTTCCAAAGTTTGATGACTTCCTGGATCCTAGACTCATCAGCTCTCCCCTTCAATAGCCTTGCGATCGTTTTGTCATTTAACTGGTATTCGTAATTCGTGATCTCCTTAAGCCCTTTGTCCGGACGAAGGTAATAGGCGTTTTTGATCGACTCCGTCATTTCTTTTCGAAGAAGCATTTCGGCAAACGAGAAGTCCCTCATAACATCATTAAATACATCCCTCGACATGCCCAATTCCCTCTGGATTTCGGAATAACGGCTGACGCCGTTTTTGGTATATCGGTCCCGGTCGATTCTCAGGAACTTTGACGGGAATCTTAAGGCAACTTCACGGGCCAGGGCGTTTTCTATAAATAACATTCCTGTCTGGATATTTATCTCCTCCTCAAAGCTCGAACCGTTCAATTTACCTTTTTCTTTCAAGAATTCCTTTGCCTTTTCCTCTCCCCGTCCGCGAAGCTGTTTCATATAGTCCTGATAATTGGCATTAGCGTCAAGGGGGACGAAATATCTGTCGAATATGTATTTGAAAAGCCCGTCCATTTCCTGAGCTTTTTCGCTGCCCGACTTTGCCTTCATTATGTCCTTACTTACCTTGGTCTGGAGAAAGTCGAAAATCGCTTCGTATCCGATCGCGTCCATTGCCTTGAAAGTATCGAGGTAATTTAATTTATCCGTTCCCGGCTTATAGACATTATGCCCTTCAAGGGAATAGGTCATCCTCCATCCTTTCCTCTTCATTATCCCTCCAACATTCATATTGTCCACAAGCTGGTCGATGAACAGATCCTTACCCTGAATATCTCCCCGACCCTCCATGAAGGCTTTAAGGTAGGTAGCGCCGTTTTTCCATGTTTTTTCATGATTCCAGACCGTACCGCTTCCTTTGACGTCCATAAAATAGAACATCGGCAACATGTGCTCCCCCTGCCACCTCAACATTACGTGGAGCGGATTGAAGGTCTGAAGAGCGGTTGCGTCATTTGTGGCATAGGAAGCAAACATTCCGCCGCCCTTGGGATCAACGGCGTCGGCATACGCACTCTTTTCCGTCTCGGTCAGGAACACTCCCCGGGCCATGCCGACAGCCGAGTTCACGGCGTGGCGGATCGTATCTATTGTTTCGTTATTGTATAGTTTTTGGAGTCTGTTGATGACTTCTCGCTCCACCTTGGTATTGACCTCTTCAAGCGAATTCGTGAACTGGTTGGGACGATGTTTCCAGTCCTGGGAGGCAAATTCTTCCTCGACCAGTTTGTCGTAAAGGACAAAAGCGTCAAACACGATCGGACCGTCAGGTAGAAGCATCATTTCGTCAATATCCGTACCCGAAAGATTTTCGGCATACCCTCCAAGATTGGCAAAGAAACCCTTGTCTCCGTGGGATGGATGGTTGAATATGGCGCGAGCGTTATGGAGGTATTCCGACCGATGGCGCCAGTGACCGAGATTGCTTATCAGGGACTGGACATATTCCGACAAGGCGATTTCCTTAAATTCAGGGAGCGGTGAGGTTCTCATATAAGGCTTCATCACGTCGCCCCCTCCTGTTGAGAATTTTTTCTCGTCGATTGTGTAGGCTTTTTCTCCGTGCTTGTACATCGGTTTTTCCAATTTTTCCCCTTTTTGGATTGCCTGTTTTTCATCATCCTCAAGACTGTGCTGGAGATTCTCAAGGGCATTCATGATTTTCATTCTTGTAGTTTCTATACCTGTCATGAAGTCCTCCTTTTCGATTTCCTCAAAGAATTTATGGGGACGGTCTATGTGAACCCTCCAATAGAGCTTATTCATGATGTCGACAAGTTTACGAGCAATCACTTCCGAAGCTTCGATTTTTACTTGTTTGTCTATAAGAGCGTCATATTGTTCTCCGGTCGGGACAGATTCTCCGAAATCTCTATATACTTTTTCAACGCGGTGCTTGATATGTTCAAGGTCGTGCTCCTTGATATGTTTCATTGTCTCCTCGACAACCCCTTCCTTAAACGTTTCAACTTTATAAAATTGCTTTAAGAACTCCTGGTCTTCTTTGGTGAAACGCGAATATAGAGGCTTGTCGTGGTGTTCATACTGAGCCTCGCGGTCGTCCATTCTCTGGCGTCCGTAAGGATCGAACGGATTCTCCTCTTCCGCCTCAAGATTCAAGGCATTCTTCATATCCTCCTGTTTTAATCCGAAATCCTGCGACCTATGAACCAGCGCTTCTGTCAACTTTTCAAAAGCAGCCGGATTTGTCTGTCTCAAATTATCCAATCCTTTTTGAAAATCACTTTTCTGGTCCCCGGTTGAAATTACGATCTGTTTAGCTCCCTCGCCCAGCAAATAATCGCCGACGCTTTCCTGGATCGCAACCGCCTCAGACTCCGAAGGAGGTGTTTTGGCAAGCTCCCTCAATATCCTGTTTGATTCCTTGTTCTGCGTAACCGAAACATCATTATCAGCGAGCGTTGTCGCTTTAATTAATGCCTGTCTAAGATTCTTCTGCTCTGTCTGGATATTTTCTTGAATCTGCGACTGTTCCTCAGCAGGTTGGTGGGCGCCCGACTGCTTCAGTCTTTCAAGTGCCTCCTGAGCCTGTTTATAGTCCCTTAGAGTCTGGGTGGCAAGCTCTGTTTTTTGTTGGGCTTTTTCCTGGGGTTGGGCGTCTGAAGCGTCAATCGCTTTGAGCTTGGCAAGAATTTCCTGCTGTGCCTGTTCGGCAAGCCTCATCATTTCAGTCTGGCGTGGAGCACCAGTTTCGTTTTGTTCAGCGTCACCCGGATTCATATAACTATCAATTTAGCAGATTTACTTAAGCTAAACAAGGAGAAATGATGGTTACTTTTCCTATTATTCTTTCACTTTTATAACCAATCTTCGGTCGCGACCTTCGCCCACCGAAAGAGTGGTTAATTCAGGAAAATTTTGAGTCACGTATTCGTGAATCAATTTTCGCTCATATGAGGAAAGATTTTTTATTTCAACCGACTCGTTTGATGATTGGGCTTTTGTGGCATATTCGGAAGCCAAAGCCTCCAATCTTTCCTTCTGTTTTTCCCGGTAGTCATTCACATTGACAAGAATATCGACCGGCTCTCCTGCCTGCTTGTAAAGGATAACTTCAAGAATCTTTTGAATAGCACGAATGGTCTCGCCATGACGCCCTATAACGGTCGAAACCTCTTCTTCCGTCTTGATGACAACTTGATAAATACCGCCGTCTTCCAAGACTTCAACTTCAAACTTCTCAATCATTTTCGACAGAAGCGATTCTGTTTCTGTTTTTATTATTTGTGTTTTATCCATAAT
>CAZVQH010000020.1:0-9718 GCA_964629205.1 uncultured Gammaproteobacteria bacterium | reverse complement strand
GATCTTGCCTGTTACGACGGCAAAGAAAACAATAACGACGACCAGGCCCAAAACAAAAGAGATTATCTTATTAAAACTATCCATATAGTAATTATTATATCAAAAAAATGGCAAATTTCAAGCTGGGCTTGATTTTTATCCCAAAAAAAACGACAATGAGAGTATGGAAGAAAATCCCCAGATAATATTCAGCTGGAAAGCCCCCTTAAGGCCATATAAGAAAAGGTCGGGAACGATCCTGAGATTTTATATTGCCGTCGCGCTGCTTTTGTCGGCTATTTTCTTCTTTTTCGGAGACAGGGTGCTTTTGATTCCGGTCTGGGCGCTGGTTTTTCTTTTTTATGTCTTAACGATTACCCCTCCTCCCGAAGTTGAAAACAAGATAACGACCTTTGGTGTTGAAGCGGCCGGAGTAACCTTAAGATGGGAGTCGCTGTCCCACTTTTATTTTGGAAGGCGCTTTGGATTCAGAACTTTGACGATTGTTTCCCGCGCCCCCTTCTTTTACCATGCTTATATTGTCGTACCCGACGAGGAAACCAAAAAAAAGATCGCGTCAATATTGTCGCTTAGGTTAATGTACCAATCTAAGCCCGAAAAAACACTTTCTGACAAAATGTTGGACTTTCTATCCATCCTTGTCCCTGATGAAGAGGAGGCGATCAAGCAAGAAGATCTTCGAGCCGTTTCCGAAAGATTGAGGCGGGCATCTCTTTGACCCCAAACGTTCTTCCCCAATTCAAAACCCCTTCGTCGGTTGTAACCAGATACGCATCCTGTTCCAGAGCAAGAACAATTAGGTCGAGGTCGGCCAAACTATCCAAAAACCCTGTCCGGGTCGCGTTGCGATACCTCTCTCTGAATTTTTTGACCACAGACCCTATCTTTATTTCGAAATCTTTTTTGGGGAGGTCTCCCGACCCCAACATTAACCGCCCCGCAGAAACAATCTCCTCTTCGCCGATTGTTAGGCCACGATAGCTTCTGCCACGAATGTCCTCCACAAGCTTGTAAAAGACGGACGATGCGAAGGATGTTTTTGAAAAGTCCGGGGATTTGACAACCACCTGGGCGAGAAAGTCCTTCACAAAAGAATCGTCCTTGTTCTCAAAAAAACTCAAAAACTCATCGACTGCCCGGGGGGGCATAAAAAAATCCGCCTGCTTGTTTTTTTTTAGGGTTTTTATCTTTTCAGTCAGACCCACGACAACCTCGTCGGTCTTTGACCCCAGATTGAGGCCGGCCTCCATATTGAAAAATATATTTGTGTCGAGTATAAATTTTTCCATATTAATCCTGTATTCTGACAGGCATGATTATGTGAATAAAATTATTATGCCCCTCAGACTTAAAAACAGCGGGGGCGTCTCCGCGGAGAAGTTCTATTATTATTTTTTTAGAATCCCCATTATTAAGGAAGTCTACTAAAAATTTATAGTTGAAGGCTATTTTTTGTTCGTCTCCGTCGACGTCTGCGTCTTGCCGGACTATGTTTGTATTACCCTCTCCTGTCTTAGGCATCAAGACAACGCCGCCCTTTTCCGCCTTGAGTACAACCACGCTTGAAAACTCCCTCGCAAATATGGAAATAAGTTTCACGTTCCTCAGCAGCTCTTCTCGGTCGACTGTGACTGTGGTTTTTTTGTCTGTGGGAATAACCTTTTCGAAGGGCGGATACTCGCCGTCGATTAGCCGTGTATACAGTTCGTGGGGACCTACATAAAAAGCCAGAACCTTCTCCGTGGGAGAGTAGCTGAACGAAACCTCATCTTCATCCATAAGCTTTACGGCCTCGGAGAGAAAAGATGAGGGAACGATCATTGAGGGAAGGCCGTCTTCTTTTTTTAGAGTCAAAAGAGACAGTCTGAATCCGTCCGTTGAGACCAGTCTCAGGTCGGACCCGCTCGAAACAAAGTTGATCCCTGTCAATACGGGCCTAGTTTCGTCCGTGCTTGCTGAAAAAATAATAGTAGGAAGGTTTTTCTTAAGTAGGGACGCTTTTATCTTCTTTTTTTCAGATGAGATTTCGGGAGGAAACGGGAACTCTGCCGAGTCAAAGAGGGGAAACTCCCCCTTAACCTTGCCTGATTCGATAATTATCTTTTTATCCAAAATCTCCAGATCTATCTTTGGGTCGGAGATAAGGCCGAGAAACTCCGATATTTTCTTAGGTTCAATGACTATCTTGAATTTGTGGGGGCCTTCGTTTTTTATTGAGTTGTGATAATAATAATTCAGATTGGTCGAATATATGTCTATTTTGTTTTCGGATCCAACAACACACACTCCTTGGAGAACGCTTGAGGAGACAAGTCGGGAAGATGTAAACTTGGACGCAAGGTTTATCTTTTCCAGAAAGTTGTCTTTTAAAAGGGCTAGTTTCATTTTTCTTTAGATAAAAACAGTAGTAATAGTAGCTGTGTATAAGTGTATAAAAGAGCCTGCGGATTTTCAAGACAAAATAAATCCCTCATTTACCGTGTGGATAGGGAGTGGATGCTATGTTGAAGATTCAAGGGTTTGGACTATTGAGTCAACCTCTTTTTTAAAATTTTGATCCCTCATCATCATTTGGGATATTTTTTGCTCTGCATGAAGTACTGTGGTGTGGTCTTTTCTTTTCAATTGGCTCGCCGTCTCAACGAGCTTCATTTTGAGCTCCCTCCTTATCAGATACATCGCTATTTGTCGGGGAAGGGCAATTGATTCTATCCTTGTTTCGCTTTTGAGGTGGGAGGGTTTGACGTCGTAATAGGTGCATACGGCGCGGATAATGTCCGCAGGCATCATCCTTTTGGCTCGGCCATCTTGTTTTTGGCTAAAAAACGACTCGACGGCATCAAGATCAATCTTATCCTTGACTCCGAGTATTTTTGCATAGACGGAAAGAAGAACCCCCTCAAGCGCCCTCGAATCAAGGATCCGCTCGGAAATTATTTTTGCCGCTTCGATATCAAGGTCAATATTTTTTTCTTTCGCTTTTATAAGCAGGATCGCGGTTCTCAGCTCAAAGTCAGGTTCCTGCACATCAACGGTCAGCCCCCCCGAAAATCGCGACCGCAGCCTGTCCTCAAGGTTTTTTATGGCTGTTGGCGGACGATCGGAGGTTAGAATTATTTGCCCGCCGGCGGAAGCAATGGAATTGAACGTGTGAAAAAACTCCTCCTGAACTGCCTCTTTTCCCGCTATAAACTGAATGTCGTCCACAATAAGCAGGTTTAGGTATCTGTATTTTCGTCTGAATCTGGCGGTCGTCTTCTCGCGTATTGACTCAATCATTTCGTTTGTGAAGTTGTCTCCGGGGCAAAAATATACCCTTTTATTTTTGTCGTTCTCTAGTATTTTTTTGGCAACGGCCTGGGCGAGGTGGGTTTTGCCCACACCGACACCGCCATATAGAAAAAGCGGGTTATAGGCTGATCCTGGGTTATTTACGACCGCAGTCGCGGCTGCGTAGGCGACTTGGTTTGTTCCTGAGACCGCAAAATTGTCAAAAGTGTATTTGTGGTTTAATCCCGATTTTGAGTACATGTCTTCGGCAGACGGCTCGAAAGAAAGCAGGGGCGATTCGACCTTTTTTGCTTTGGGGGGTGCAAGAACAAATTCGATCGCAAGATTCTTCTTTACGTATCCATAGATTTCTCTTTCGACCTCGGGCCTTCTCTGGTCAAGAAAAATTTTTGCCCCCTGATTTTCGCAAGAAACAACTATTTTTTCATCACTCAACTCTATGGGTTTGACGTGCTTAAGAATGGAGTATAAAACAGGAATTCGGCTCTGCTCGCTTTCGAGTTTTGTTATAAAGTCGTTCCAGAAAGAGGATAATACGGACATAAATTGTGTTTGTGGATAACTTGTCCACAAATAATAAACAATTCCACAACAAAAATCAAGAGATGTTTTTAGGGGAAAATCAGCCAAAAAATGAAGCTTAAAGTTCTCCCAAACCTTCTTTTCGTTCGGAGACTTCCTTAACGATGTTCAAGAATCTTTCGGTTGAGGAGAGCCTTCTGTGTCCTACCAGCCTGGCGATGTATTCAACCGAGGTGCCGTTTCTCAACTGGTGGGCGATAAAGGTGTTCCTTAAGTCGTTCACGGTCGCATTTTCAATTCCAATCTCCCTAAAGCAGCGGGAAATAATCTGCCTGATGTTTCTTATTAATAAGGAATTTCCTGTTCTTGTAATAAAAAGGTGGTCATCTTTTGATTGGGGTCTGGTCTTAATGTAGTCGTCAATGGCCTTCTTGATGGCCTTGTTTAGTGGAATGTCGCGTCCGGGGGTTTTCCCGTATGGTCTTATATATAAACCCTCCTCCTTAACGTCGGAGAGTCTGAGGGAGGCAAGTTCGCCGATTTTTATGCCTGTTTGAAGCAGGATCTCAACCAACGCATAAGTTCTCGGATCTTCCTTGGCAAAATCACGCAAGGCCCTGTATTCGAGTTTAGTAAAAATTCTCGGCGGGGATTGAATGTATTTGGGGTGAGAAACATCTAGAGAGGGGTTCTGCTCAATAACACCCTCATTTTTTAAATATCGGAAAAAAGTCCTTATGGAGTTTAGTTTTCGCGATGCCGACTTTTTTGTGTAGGAGTCGGTAATGAGTTTGTTGATAAACCCTTCAATTCCGTCTTTTTTGACTTCGCGCACGTCCTGGATATCAACCGATGTCAAATAGCCGGAAAACTGCTCAAGGTCTTTTTTATAGGCCACAATAGTAAAGCCTGATTTTCCTTGAGAGGTTAAGTATTTTATAAATCTCTCAACCAGCGATGGAAGCAATACGTTATCCATAATGCCCTATAATATATCATATTAAGTTAATATTTTCAATATCTTGTTATTTTTCCCTTGCGAACACCAACATCTTTTGGTATATTATGAAGTCTAGTCCCGTCCTGGATGGGAAAAAGGAGAGAATCTACAGATGTCGAAAAAAACAGAAACAGCCACAAAAAAAATAACTTCCAGCAACCCAATGGCCGCACTTCTCAAAAAACAAAGGCCTAGTTTATTGAAAAAAGGTCGGGAAGTTGAGGCAAAGATAGTCTCGCTTTCTAAAAAAGGAATAGTGTTTGATGTTGGTGGAAAGGCCCACGCAATATTAGGAGAGCTTGAAATCAAGGAGGTTTCGACATATCTCCCATACCTCAAGGCCGGAGACAAAATTCAGGCCCGGGTAATATCTGAGGAATCAAAAAATGGCTTTCCGGTGGTTTCATTAAGAAAATTCTTTGAAAAAGGAAAGTGGGAGATTTTGGCCGAGAAGAAAGAAAAAGAAGAAGAGATTGAGGTTTTCTGCGGCGATTACGGGAAGGGTGGAGTCTTTATTGATTTTATGGGGATACGAGGAGTAATTCCCAAAATTCAACTTACCGAACCCTTCATTTCATCCCCCGAAAAGCTGACAGGTCAAAAAATCAAAGTAAAGATCCTTGAAGTCGATAAGGAAAAGAACAGGTTGGTTGTTTCCCAGAAAGCATCGGTCTTGAAGATCTCACAAAAAGACCTAAAGAAGAAATTTGAGGCAATAAAAGAAGGTAAGACGTATAAGGCCAAAGTTCTTGGCGCTTCTGAATTCGGGGTTTTCTGTGAGGTTGAGGGTGTTGAGGGGTTGATTCACATTTCCGAAATTTCTTGGGAAAAAATATCCTCTGCAGCCTCATACGTTACGGTTGGGGAAGACATTGATGTATATGTAGTAGAAAAGAATCCGGTCGATTTGAAATTAAACCTGTCGTTAAAGAGGTTGACCCCCGATCCGTGGAAAGACATTGAAGTAAAGTATCCAAAAGACAAAGAGGTTGACGGAGAAATCGTGAGGCGCGAAAAATACGGCTATTTTGTCCGACTTGAACCCGGCATCGAGGGCCTGATTCATGTTTCAAAGCTAACAGGAACCGAAGAATTCAAGACGGGACAAAAAATAAAGGCTTTTATTGAGCGCGTGAACGAGAAAGAAAGAAGAATGAGTTTGGTCCTTCCGCAAAAAGAAAAGCCGGTCATGTACCGATAATCATCATTCAATCAACCCCTTTTCCTCATCTGATGCCACAACCTTAAATCCTACATGGGAGTGCCCTGCAAAGAACAACCCTTCTCCAACCCCAGCCGAAAGCAAGAAGTGTTTTTCCCCTCCCGTCAGGAAAAAAGTTTTCGCAATCAGCTCAACCGCCGCAGTTGACTGCTTGAGGATAATTTGAAGGGACGAGTTGGTTATAATTGCCTTTCCTTCTTCGGTTGCCAAAAAGTCCTCGACATCCTGAGTAATGGTTGTTAGTCCAAGCTTATACTTACGGGCCCGCTTGGCAAATGAGTGGAGATAGGCGCCGGAGTCCTTCTGTTTTATCAGGTACCAAGCCTCATCAACTATAAGCACGCGTCGTTTCGGATCTCGTCTTACCCGATTCCAAATATAATCAAGCACGATGTACATAGCAACCGGCCTCATATTCTCCTCAAGGTCTCGTATGCCGAAAACCGTAAAGGGGTTTTTTATGTCAAAATTTGACTTTTGGTTGAATATGCCCGCGGCCGATCCTTGGACGAATTTTTCAAGTCGGTCAGCCATTTCCCTCGACTCAGGGGTCTCCATACCCATAAAGATTTTATATAAGTCTTCAAGAAGCGGCGGTTCGTTTTTAAAGGTTTCCGGATCCTGGGTAATTCCTTTTTCTTTATAGGTCATAACCAACGCTCGGTCCAAAAGGGCATCTTGGGATGGTGTCAGATCACCCATAATCACTCTCATTAGAGAATGGAGGTCGAGAATCTTATTTGAAAGCTCATCAGGAGTCGCCCCCTCAACCACAAGATCAAAGGGGTTGATTTTGTATTGGGAAGAGCTTGAAAAAACAACAAACTCTCCACCCATTGATTGCGTAAGCTTTTGGTATTCATTTTCTGGGTCGATTATTATAACGTCAACCCCCATCATCAACAACCTCAGGGTTTCAAGCTTAACAAGGAAGCTCTTTCCTCCTCCCGACTTACCCAAAATCACGGAATTCGCGTTTTCGAGAGTGAATCTGTCAAAAATAATAAGGGACCCGTCATGCTCATTGATTCCATAAAGAATTCCTTCATTACGGGTTAAAGAGGCGGTTGCAAAAGGGAAAGTGGTTGCGAGGGAGGTTGTGTCCATATTGCGCCAAACAGCAAGACGGTCGTAAAAAAGAGGCAAGGTTGATTTGAATCCTTCCTCCATTTCAAGAGTCGCCTGTCTCCCGACGATCAAGAGCGATGACAGAACTGAATCGACCTCTTTGGTGATCCTGTTTAACTCCTCAAGGGAATCTGCGGGAATTGTTATGTAAAGTCCGAACTGAAAGAATCTTTCTGAGCCTTTGGCTAATTCCGCCTGAAGGGCAAGAGCATCGTCCAGAGCCACCTGAACCGTCGGGTCGACAACCCGGCCCGCCTTAATATCTCCTTCGATCGTTGCTTCCATTTCTGCAATCTTTCGCTTCAAATCTTCAAGAACGTTTTTCGACTCGGTTGGATAGATATACATCGAAATATAGAGTGGGTGGTCGAAGGTGATTAAGGAATATAGCCAATTTGCCGAAACGTAGCGCGGGTAACCGACAACATAAAAAGTCCGATAAAACCGGTCGTCTATCTTCAAATGATTAAAGTCGACCTCAATATATGATGGGGCAACGAGATCTTTTACGGAAACGGTGCCTTTGGCGATGACGTCGGCCATCTTGCTCGCAGAGTGTGTTTGCGGGGCCGAACTTCCCGGCGGTTTTAAAAGGTCAAATATATTCATTTTTTATCCTTGAGTCATAACCACGTCTGTATAGCTCTCAACCGGAGCCATTCTCCTTCCGGTTGCAGACGGGTTGTATAAATTGTAAAAAAGTTCCGACAGCTCCTGAGAGAATAGCGGAGTTCCTTTAAGGCCAATCTTGCTTAAGAGCCTCATCAAATTATCCCTTTTTGGGTAAAGGGAAGTTTTGGCCCGGCTTATCACATACTCCTTATTCATTGATCCCGGATTGGCTCCCGAAATTCCCAGCTCAAGCGGAGAAAAGGGAACCACAAAAAAGAAGCGCTTCTCAAGCACCGAGTTTTTTTTGACAATGTTTTTTATGTATTCCCGATATGAGCCGAGTCTGGTCTTCATAAGGTCGACGTTTGTTTTGTTTATTTTGTCGTCAAGGTAATCTAAATATGCTGAAACATCCATTTTTTTTGATACAACAAGAATCTGGATTGGAAAAGAAAGCGAGTTAAGGAGCCCCGCATAGGAATAAATCATAGATGATTGTTCCTCGCTCGACAGAAGCCAGAAGTTGACAGCCGACACTTCAATTACGGTTGCGGCAGAAAAATCCTTCATTAACACGACGTCATCCTTAATCTCCTCAATCTCTATAAAGGACTGAGTTGAAGCCTTAATTGGCGATGTTGGTTTTTGGGTTGTCATAATAACTCCTTAGATAATATCTGAAACGGATGGGGATTGGATTCCTCGATCTTAATTTTCATTGTATCAAAAAAATAAACACCGTTCGGATCTTTAGGCTCAAACAGATATTCCCCGGGAGTCAGATTGTTAAATGTGGCAAATACCCCGTTTACATTGGTTTTAAGAATCCTGACCGGGGTGGCTTTTTCATCAGTCCTTACGTATATAAGAATTCCATAAAGGGGAAGATCTTTATGGTTTTTTATAAGGCCGGTAAAGAATGGTTTTTTTGGGGTGTCTGGTCGAGGCGCCGCCCCAACAGGCGGCTTTTGGGAAGGAGAGGGAGCCACGGGCTTTTGGACGCCTTTCCCGACGAGAGCATTTAACGAATTCTGCATAAGGTCATTGATAGACTGTTTTTTAGATTGCTGGACAGCCGCATTCTTTGATCCAAGATAGTTATTCAGTTTCTTTTGAGCATCAATATGGGTTGAGACCTGGCTTGGAGTCGAAGCCGCAGGAATATTTTTCAGGAATGCGGGTGGAGGGTTGTTTTTTTTGTATTGGTATTGGGTTGGGGATAGGAGCCTCCTGACAAGGTTTTTTATCCATACGTCAAGCGGTCTGTCATTCACCGGAAGGAAGGCCAGGGCAGCTCCGGCACCGGCGGTTATAAGGGCAAAAAATATATTGAGTATTGGGATTGGAAATATCAAATAAACTATAAATCCTATGGCGGCAAAAATAATAAGGTATATAAACTGTTTTATTGTCAGAAAGCCAACCAACTTGAATTCAAAAGTTGTTATCTGGCGTGGAATGGGATGCTGTTCCATAATTTCAGTATAGCGAAAATAAGGGGGTTTATCAGGCAAAATCTTGGTATAATTTGAGGCAGAAAAACAAAGGGCCGGTAGCGTAATGGCTATCGCGCTTCCATGGCATGGAAGAGACTAGGGGTTCAAATCCCCTCCGGTCCACATTAGAAATCCGCTAAGGGAGACTTCAGCAGATGTGATCGTTTTTGACCTTCTCGGACATCTTTAAAGCTAATGGATCCGCGGTATGGTTTTTTGAGAGATTGGCAAAGAGCGACTCCCGCTGTCTCGGGAAGCACTATAGACAGACTCTCGTTACCATATGAGGCGGAAACGACAACTTCGCCATTATATGGATCCTCGTTGTTGGCCCCCGATATCGTTATCACGATATCCTCGTTTGTTGATTCGGACCTGTTCCAGAATATCTGATCGAATAATTCACGCCAGATGACGGTGCTCCTTCCCCGCACATCAGTGTCATTA
>CAZVQH010000019.1:0-9828 GCA_964629205.1 uncultured Gammaproteobacteria bacterium | reverse complement strand
ATAAAAAGCAAAGAGAGAAGGCTATTTGAGACCATTGATCAAAAAATTATTATTGCTGGGGAGTGCTTAGAAAAAAGTAAACATTCATACCTTGAAATTCTTCTAGCTTCTATAGACAATCTGTTAAATGAGCTTTGATTTATATCCAAAAACATATTTGCTACACTGTAGTTAGATGAAAAAACCTTTAAACAAAGCACCTGTTTTGCTTAAGGCGTTTATTGCTCTCATAGTCCTTGCCGGGATAGGTGTTGGGGCATATTACGGCTATGATTATTACAGGAAAACTACGTCAGAACTTCTACTCCTGCAATCCAACAAAATGAAGCTCGACAAGACCCTCAAACAAGTATCCGTTGAACTTGAGGATTTAAAAAGCGATGACCAATATAAAATAAACAAGGACCTTGAGGGCAAGATAAAAAGCATCGAAACCACTTACGATAAATCTGTTGAGACATATGAAAAACTTCTTGATCTGAAAACTCAATCGAGAAATACCGCTACGTTTGATGAGGCTTTCGCGGCAATACTCACTCTTCTTTCACAGCGAAACTATTCCTCGGCTGAGGCTGATTTGAGCCAACTGAGTCGGGACATTGATGCCGAGAAAGCAAAAATCGCCGCCTCCTTCCAGATTCCAGCCAGTGTTCCCGAAAACAATACGCCCCCGGGAAACGGGTACCAGCAGCAGGTCGTCAAAAGTGAATACGGTGATTTCCTTGTCGGAATAGTTGCCGCCGACCTGAATTCAACGCGGGTTATTGTCGATACCGCCTCAGACTCCGACTGCCGCAATGACTGCCCTGTTCTGCCCCTAGCCGAATACGTATCCAGGTCCGGTGCCTTTGCCGGAATAAACGGTTCATACTTCTGTCCGGCCGACTACCCGTCATGCGCCGACAAAAAAAATTCTTTTGATACTCTTGTCATGAATAAGAACAAAAAATACATTAATTCCGAAAACAACGTTTACAGTACCGTGCCCGCCGTGATCTTCTCCGGCAGTTCGGCCCGATTTGTCGGACAATCGCTTGAATGGGGCAGGGACACCGGGGTTGACGCCGTGCTTGCCATGCAACCGCTTCTTGTTTCAAACGGCAATGTCGTATTTACAGGAGACGGCGAGCCAAAGCGCGGTTCAAAGGGCAACCGCAGTTTTGTAGGGGCGTCGGGATCAACCGCATATATCGGCGTCGTATTCAATACCACGGTCGCCGAAGCCGCCTATGTTATCAAATCCATGGGTATCCAAAATGCATTAAATCTCGACAGCGGCGGATCAACTGCTCTGTGGAGCGGAGGATATAAAGCAGGTCCGGGACGGAATCTTCCCAACGTCATATTGTTTGTCGGTAAATAAAATGGGGGTCAGACCATTCCTGCCAGACCCGCAATCGCTTCACTCAAGACACCTTCTACCAACTTTGCGTTTTCCCGCACTTCCTCATCGGACGCTGTGAATTTCTTTTCAAATTCGTGGGCATAGTGATATCTCATTTCTTCAACGGACAGGGACTGTCCTTCGTCGGGAACTCCCTTCAAACCAAGCTCCTGAAGGTTGGTTATGATTGTTATTCCCATGAAGTTCTTTATCCCTTTGAGTCCGCTTATTATCTGCTTTTCGGGCGAATATGACATCCCCACAGCCTGTCCTCCCGCTTCAGCGACCAGTTTTATGGTTGCCGGATCCTCAAATGACGGTGTTGACGGACTTGTCACATAGTGTACAGTCGGGGGCGGAACGTCAGTATTGCGAGCCTTCATAAGGCTCCATCTGAATTTGTCCGCCAGATTGGGGTCCGGATCACGGAGTGAAAAGAAATCCCCCATCTCCCCTTTATATCTGCCGAGGTTGGCGTTCGGAAAAGCCATATCGATATCCGAACCAATGACCGCAACGACAGGTATGCGCTTAGGATCGAAAGGTTTGGGGTCGCCCTTGCGAAGCGGGTGATTGATTCCGCCTGAGGCGTTTGTGAGGATCATATTTTCCACACCGATCTGGCTCAGCATTGCAAGATAGCCTGTTGCCAGTTCAGATGGAGTCAAGGTTCCCCAGGCTTCGGTTTCCAAACCGTTTTTCCTTATTTCGTATTCGTGAGTGCGGCCCTGAACGATAATGATATTCTTTCCTGACGTTGTCACTCCCGCCAGTATGGATTTGGGGTGATTCTGGTTTTCCCCTATCGGCAAACCTATATCCGAGAAAGGTATTGATACCGGTGGCTCCGCAAACTGCATCTTACCTACAAGGGAAGCCATTCCGGCTGATCCTATCGTGACAGCCAAATCCGCCGAACCTTTAAACGGCAATCTTTCCCTTAATGCTCTTGATCCGTCGTCAACCCATTTATTATATCCCTCGCTCTGTCTATGAACCGTGATTTTTTCAAGTCTATTCATTTGCGGATAATGATGCGACAATTATTAACCGTTTGATTGTCGTTCCAGGCGGCCAACAGGTCATAAGGGTAATGGTTGAATCCCCTTCTTTAGTGTGGGGACTGAGGTAGGAAATATCAGTCGGTTCGGCAAGCTTCTTGTCTGAAACGATATAGGTATATTTTTTGCCCTTGTAATAGGCTTCGACTTTATCCCCCTTTTCAAGTTTGTTCAGAAGGTAAAAAACCGAGTTGTAACGGTTGGCGATATACCAGTCTGAGGAGGAGTGGGCAAACAAGAATGAGTTACCGGCATGGCCAGGGAAAGCGGTTCCTGCCGCATGGGCTATTCCGTGTCTGAGCGCCAATTGATATGTGCTTGAATTGAAAGGGTCGACATTGGCAATGACCGCCGAATTTGCCGAAATCTTTGGGATTACGACGGCAAAATCCGTATTGACAGGCTTGATTTCGGCCGAGTTGCTCTTTTTGGAAATTATGTACTTGGCTTCTTCCTTGATAACCGGAAAGAAAGTAAAAAAATATATGGTAAGTCCGGAAAGAATCAAGGCTATTCCGACACCCATAAGAATCGAAAGAGAATTATTCCCCTTATCAGGCATCGATTTCTTTCTTTTTCTTGATGAAGACATAAACTGAAACAGCGATAATTACGGCTAATATTCCAAGTATATAATATTTGTTCTTTGAGACAAAGCTTCCTACTTTTGAGGCCGTGTCGCTTGCGCCCATCACATCAACTTCCTCAGGCTTTTGGGTCGGTGAAGCTGAGGCATCCTTTTCCTCTCCCAATACCTGTCCGCTTCCTCCTGCTCCTCCGGGCAAGGTAACGTTTGTGACCGGGATCGCGCCTGATACTTCTCCAAGAGTTGTGCCTGTTGTTGAGGAAGTGATTGTGACGCTATCTCCGATGGGACCCGAGCCGTTGCCGGCAACATTGAAGGCGCGAATGACGTAATAGTATGTTTTATTGCAGTCGGGAACCGATTCGGTGTATGAACTCTCTGTGTTGGGGCCGACCGTCACGTCTCCAACTCTTGTTGAGCCGTCAAGCGCCATTGTCGTTGATTCCGAACGGTATATCTCGACTCTTGTTGTCATTCCGTCATCAGCCGTCTTGAAGCTTATTTTATACTGGCAGCTGCTGATTTTGTTTTTGCTGTAGTTCGTGGGTGTACCCGGATCACGGTTGTCAAAAGTGACCGAAACCAGTCCCTGTAATTCGGTATCGTCTGATGCCGAGCCGTTGGTCGCTGTCGCTTTGAAGTAATATGTCTGTCCGCTTACGTTGATTATTCCGGAATTAACCTGACAACTTTCGGTATTTCCGCCGGCTGTAACTGCTTTATCGGTATCGAATTGTGTCCAGCCGTCGCCCAAATTCTTTTTGTAAAAACATTTTGCGGTTATCGGACTTCCTGATTCCGTAAGATCAAGAACAGTAAACACTAATTTGAAATCGGCATTTTTCGTGGGTGTTTTCGGTTCGGAGAGCCTGACTGACAGCTCAGAAGCGTATACGGACCTGCCTGCGAACATAGTCAGGGCGAATGCAAGCATAATCACGAAACTCTTTGCAAAATATTTGATTTTCTTTTTTCTTATCATAAGGACCAGGGCAACAATTAATAATCCGAGAGTCGACAATATGGATGCAATAGTTATCCAGATTCCGCCGGCTCCGGTTGCGGGAAGCATACTTGTTGAAGCTCCCAAAACCTGACCTTCCTCAGTGATGGCGACATTTCCGTTTTCGGTGAGGTTGCCGTTGACCCGGACTGCGGTTCCCACGAAATTGGAGTCTACATATCCTTCAGGCTGGGCAACCGCAAGCACTTTATTTGAAAGCACATCGGTACCTTTTGCCCAGGCAATGTCTTTATAGAGTCCGAATTCCTGAGCACTGTCGATCTTTGCGGTATAGGTGATCACGACTTCGTCATCTACTGTCATGTCTCCCAGATTGTATGTTCCCGGGGATGCATAGTTCGGATTCCCGACCAGCCCCGTTATATCTTCGCTTCCGTTTTTGATTATCGAAAGCACGTTCTGGAAGGTGAAGCCCTTGGGAAGCAGATCCTTAAGGACGACTCCGAAAGCCAGGCTATTTAACACTTTGAGTTTTATTGTATAGGTAACCGTATCCCCTGGAGATTTCTCTGCTCCATCATTGGATTTGGAAATCTGGAGTTCGGGGTTCGTGGGCTGGTTTCCAACTTCGCAGGTTGTTGTTTCGCCTGCATATACTTCGACTTCGTGTTCGTTGTCGCTATCGAGCTCCTGTTCGGATATTCGCTCGTCCTGGCGGTCGGATGTGCAGGAAATGTTCGTGAGTCTCCAATTTTCCTGTTCTCCTTCGGAAAGGATGTATGAACCGGGCTTGACATCTTCAAATTCCGCTTCTCCGTTTTCATCAGTTGTTTCATTGAGTTCATCCTCCCCCTGTGCAAGAATCATATCCCAATCGGATAGGACATCCTCACCATCATCCTTGGATCCGTTACCGTTGAGATCATTATATTTTGTGACAATGACTCGTCCTCGCTGAGTATTTTCGAATGTGCAGTAGACATTATCACCTTCTTCAAGGGAAATAGTATCCCCTTCGCTGTATTCTTCTGGATCCCCGTCATTCACGTAGCAGCTGACATAATCCAAGTCCCATCCAGCCACATCAAGCTCCTCAAGCGTATAATCACCTGACAGGAATTGTTTGGTTTCGGGGGTAGTTGTGTCGCCAAGCACGTAATCGTAGACGGTCGAATCCCCCTGTGAAAGTCTTATCGTGAACAGTTGCTCCGATTCACTTGGATCAGTCACCTTATCGACGGTTATCGTACCGGTATCGCGGACATTGCAGAGTGTGATTACTGACGACTGTGTCAGTGTGACCGTGACTTCGGGAGTTGTTTCGTTAAGGTCTTCCTCAGAACATGATCCGGCGCCCAGGAACCATCCTGAAAGATGATAACCTTCAACCGGCTTTTCATATACTGTGTAATCGTCTGCAGTAACAGCATTTGTTGTTCCAAAACTGTTGTAGGTGTCGGAATCGTCGAGATTCCAGGCAAAGCCCATATCATTTGCACCGGCGTCGGTTGATACATCATAATCACCATCTCCATCAGTATCGACCTGTTTGTGAACGGTGAGGGTTCCCGATGTGAAGTTACAGTCGTTGGCATGAATCGCCTGACCTTCGGTTGTCCAGTTCTGTCCGGGATAATATCCTCCGACATAGTAGAAAGGAGGAATTATATCTCCCCAAACGACATCGATTCCGGGATACCAGATCGGGCCATCATGGCCGTCGTGCCCGCTAACATCTCCACTTTTGTTGGGTTCATTTGAAACGTAAGGATTCTGGTGGCTTGCAGTTGCATGGCAGATCTCAACTTTGTCTTCGACCAGATCCAAATTACACTGATTGGTGCAGGTAAAGTCCGTGCCAGGCAATCCCCCCAGATCTGATCCGTCGCATTCTTCCGATCCGTTTAGTATTCCATCTCCACATATAGGGACAATGACAGAGTAATTAATTGTATCGTCCGATCTCATGGGTATAAGAATATGTGGAAGGAAAGTATGATTCATTTCAACGCAAACTTTTCTATTACCATTGCCTCCCGAAGCAAGTGTCCACGCCTTTGTTGCAGTATTTCCGCCTTCATCTGAGATTGACTCCCAGGAAGACCAAGCCCCCGCTCCCAAATTATGGCAGCCATTATTCGGAGTCAAATCATTAGCAAACCTTGCATAGTCGGGATCAATAACCAAACCACCAAATAACCCTTCCCAAGAGATATTCAAAGTCACATCCAGTGAGCTTGTCGTTGAGGCTCCGCCATTAATGCTGACGGACTGAGATGCATGATCTAAAAATGCAACGGAGGCAACCTCAAGATTATTTTCATCATAAAGTCTGACCGTGTAATTTGGCCTGTAATAACCATCAAGCTGGTAGCTTGCGGTGAATGATCCGTGATCGTCGGTTGTGACTTCATACGTCGCATCAACTGCAGGCTCATCCGATGAGGTGATTCTTAATGAATATGTCGTATTGGGAGCAAATCCGTGGCCGGTGATTATGGCAGTATCCGTCGGTGCATAATCGGGTTTGTCGGTAACCAGACATCCGTTCAAGGAATCTGCGCGGCAGGCGAAGCTTTCAACGATAACCGTTTCTACTTCCCCATCATCAGCGAGCGACTGGAATACCGTATCTGAGGCCGCCTCGTCCAAAAGATCTCCCTGCTCTTCAAATACGGTCGGGGTGGGTGTTGATGCGGGTTCGTTCGTTGGAGTCGGGGTGGGAGTAACTACGTCGCCTTCTTCAAGCCATTTGACTTCATCTTGCGTCAAATCGAGGCTATCGGGGCGGTATTCAGTCTTACCTTCTTCCCGCAGGTGGCCATCGTCAAGTGCAAACTTGATCGCCGTGATCCAATGCTGGGATTTTACCTCTGCCTTATATATACCTCTCAGAACCGTATCACGTCTGGCGTCGGGTCCTGACTTGACCCCGGCATAAATATCCCTCTGGAAATCCTGACCGTTACCTTCGGCTTTCGTGATGGAAGTTCCCTGGACATCATCCTGGTTTTTCCAACTCAACAGGTATTCGACATCGTCCTGGGTTGTTACGGAAATGTCAAAAATATTTTCTTCGGTTTTGAAAGAGACTTCGGCTTTAAGAGGTTCTGCTGAAACGACGACGGGTGCGAAAGTAAAAAAAGGAACAACTGAATTAACAATTAAGTTGAAACTGAGAATCAATGATAGAGCTTTATCCCTATATCTTCTCTTCATTTAAGTTGTCGAGCCGATTATAATCCCAATAAATTTAATTGTCAAGTAACCGGCTTATTAGCAAACTAATACTGATATAGTATCAGATCGTTTTACATTGTCAAGGGAATGTAAGAGGAGGGTAAGATTCTGTGGGCTTACCTGGACTTGAACCAGGGACCTTTGCAATGTGAATGCAACGCTCTAGCCAACTGAGCTATAAGCCCTTTAGTATGTATATTATATATAACCCAAACGAAAAGCTTCTTGTATTTTCCTTTGCGTTTACATAAAATGAAAACTTATGGGAATGCTGAAGAAAGTAATTGACTTCGTGATGGATATTCTGGAAACCGTGGTTTTTGTAGGCTCCATATTCATAGTCGTATATTTATTTATCCTTACCCCAAACCAGGTGAAGGGTGCATCGATGGAACCGACCTTCAATTCGGGAGATTATATTCTGACTAGCCGCGTATCCTACAAATTCAGGGAAATGGAAAGAGGCGACGTGATCGTTTTCAAATCACCGAAAAATCCGGACATAGAATACATAAAGAGAATTATCGCCACGCCTGGTGAAGTCGTCATGGTCAAGGAGGGCGAGGTTTATGTCAACAACCAGATAATGACCGAGAACTACATCGCCGCCAAAACCAATCTATGGGAAGGTGGATGTATCAGGGACGGAGAAGAATATGTTGTTCCCCCGGGCGAATTGTTTGTAATGGGCGATAATCGGCCGAGATCATCCGATTCTCGTGAGTTCTGTTCGATTCCTTTCCAAAGCGTGATCGGAAACGTGTTTTTCAGATATTTTCCATCAGACGCCGTCGGAACGATAAAGAATCCCCTTCCCAAATCCATAAGGTGATATTATTCCGAGAGCTTGTGCCCGATCTCCTTAAGCAGTTTTGAGGAAATATCCATTCCCCCTTTTACTTCCAATTTCAATTTTCCGTACATTCTGGTCTGAATGATTTTGGCGGTTACTCCGGGATATTTTTTTGCGATCCCGGATTCTATTTTCTCCCGCTCATTGTCTTTGATATAACTTCCTTTGTTTTTAACCCCATAAAGATGTTCCCTTATGCGCTCCTCCGTCTGCTTGACGCTTAAGCTGCCGGAAAGTATCTGGTCATATATCTCTACAGTTTTTTTAAAATCAGCGATTCTTGAAAGCAGGAAAAGATGACTGACCGTAACCAGCTTTGAATAATAGGCGTCGATTATTATGTCGGGAAGCCTGTTCAGTCTATTTAGGTGGCATACATAGGAAGGATTTATGTTCAGTTTTTTTGCAAGATCCACAACCCTGACGTCTTTTGTTTTAAGCAGGTGAGCGATCAGACGGGCCTTACTGAATACGTCCGATTCCTTTTTTATTTTTTCAATCACACCATCAACATCGTTTGACATGAGTATATTCTAGCATTTAAATTGAAGTGGGATTACTCGACCTTGACGTAAGCACTGCCCATTCTGGTATAGAATTTTACTGTTCCTTTTTTGACCGCCATGATGGTGAAGTCGCGTCCTGTCATTGTCCCCGGTCCGGGTTTCACTTTGGTCCCTCTTTGGCGGATGATTATATTTCCAGGCTCCGCAACCTGACCGCCATACAACTTGACTCCTAGTCTCTTGCTGGCTGAGTCCCTATTTCCTTTAACTGTTTTCTGAGCTTTTGTATGCGCCATATTGAGTTATTTATATTTTACCAATTTTTATAGTGGTCAAGCTTGACCTGAATCCTCTTACCTTTCGGTAGCGGACTTTCGATTTGAACTTGGCAATCCTGATTTTATCTCCTCGTCCATGAACAACGACTTCAGCCTTGACTTTTTTGGCTAGGGCGGGATTTCCGATCTCCACCTTCTTGCCTTCATCATCAAATGTAGCTAATGTTTCAAGTTCTATAGATTCCTTTTCCTTGTTTTCAAGCTTGTCGACGGTGAGAAGATCGCCTTCTTTTACCAGATACTGCTTTCCGCCTGTCTTGACTACCGCTAAGTTAACCATAGATTTAAATTATACAGAAAAAAACCCAATCTTCAATCTGAAATTACGGAAGGAGCGCAAGACCGATCAGAAGAGCCATGATTGCAGATCCACCGTACGAGACGAATGGCAGGGCAACGCCGGTTATAGGCAATATGCCCATGTTCATGCCCATATTAACGAATATCTGAAAAAGCAGGTAGGAAAGAAGACCTATGCAGTAAAGGAAGTTCGCCCTCCCCTCACGGTCTATAGAAAAAAAGTATTTAAGCGCTTTTTTTGCCAAAAAGTATATAAGGGCCGCATAGAAAAACAGAATCATGAATCCTCCAAAAAAACCAAGCTGCTCAACAAGCGAGGCAAAGGCAAAATCAGTTGTATTTTCGGGAAGAAAATATAACCTGGATTGAGTTGACATTCCAAGTCCGCGGCCAAAAAACTTGCCGGATCCGATCGTGATTACGGCCTGTATCATGTTGTAGGCGGTCCCCTGGGTGTCCAGGTGCGGGTTCAGGAAGCTGAGGATCCTGGCTTTCTGATAGGTTTTGAGAAAAAGCCACATCAGAGGGGCAAGAACTGCCGATACGGTAAAAAGGTAAAAGAAATGTCTCTTTGCGTAAGGCGAAAACAATAATAT
>CAZVQH010000018.1:6746-9933 GCA_964629205.1 uncultured Gammaproteobacteria bacterium | reverse complement strand
CCCAAAGAAAATCCGATCTTAAACAAATCCAGAAAGCTTTTGAACTATATAAACAGGATCAGTCGCCCCCCTCATTTCCGGCAACTCTGCCCACAACCGGGGCCTGTTGGTCAAGCGGAGCGGGTTGTTCCGGAAATATCTATATGAATAAATTTCCTGCACCCCCCAGCAATGACGAGGAGTACTATTATGACGTCAATAATTCAACACTTACCTATACTCTTTGTGCTTGCCTTGAGAATGTGGCTGATCCGGACGGCTTGACCGGTCCGAGCAACTGCGGGGTCTGCAGCGAGTGCAGCACCGGAGGACTCTGTTACATTGTTAATCAACCCTAATTATCAATTATTTTAAATTAATGAAATTTTTAAACCGGGAACTAAAAATGAAAAAGGCTTTCACTCTCTTGGAAATGCTCGTCGTTATTGGAATCATTGCCGTCCTGGTCAGCTTGGGAGTGGCATCATATTCGACCGCACAAAAGAAAGCCCGAGATGCCAGAAGACAGGCCGATCTCAAGTCCTTCCAAAATGCCATGGAGCAATGTTACTCCGTAAACAGTTTCAGTTACCCGACGATAAACGGGGACGGAACAACATCAATTTCCGAAGACTGCCTTGCGGCAACAGGACCGGACCTGACGATTACCGATCCTTCTACTAAAACGTACACGGTGACCTCATCGGCTGCAGCGTATTCCGTTCAAATAACCCTTGAAAGCGGAACCACCTTTACCATTTCCAATCAGCAATAACCATGAAAAAAGGTTTTACCCTTATTGAACTCCTGGTAGTTGCGACCATAATGGTTCTGCTCGCATCAGTCGCTTCAATTGCATATTCCCAATTCGGAAAACAGTCAAGAGACGCAAAGCGGAAGGCCGACATGGAACAGGTGCGCGCAGCGCTTGAGATGTACAGAAGCAATAATGACACATATCCGGCAAGCATCGTGTTCGGTTCAAGCCTGTGCGAACCTGGAGGCTGCGGAGTCGGAATTTATATGCAGTCATTACCCATCGATCCCAGATCTCCATATACCTATTACTACACCGGAACAGCAACAGATTATACAATCGGTGCCTATCTTGAAACCGGGGGAAACAACTGTGCTGTGGGTCAATGCGGAGGCAACTGCAATTATTGCCTCGGCCCATACGGGCAAAAATAATATCCTATGAAAAAAGCATTCGCCCTGATTGAGCTCATCGTGAGCGTCGCGATCATTGCCTTGTTTTCGGCGCTCGCAATTCCGCAATACAATACCTACAATAATCAGCTTAAACTCAAAAAGGAAATGAGAAGAGTCATGTCGGTCATCGAGTTGGCTAAAAAGAAAGCTCTGTCGTCCGACCTTTATGACCCCGCCTGCGGCACTTTCGAAGGATACAGGGTCACAATCGTGGCCGATTCTTTTTCGCTGATTTTCCTATGCGACGGAAGCGCCCAAACCATACAGACCTACAATCTAGACAATAACATCAGTATTACAAACGGTATGGGAAACTTCAATTTTCCGCCAATCGGCGCCAACATAAACATTCCGGTCAGTCCCATCACCATTAAGAATAGCGCTATCGAAAAGTGCCTTGATATAGACATAACCTCGATAGGAATCATTTCCATCGACGAAACATTTGTGTCGTGCTGATAATATGAAAAAAGCATTTTCTCTTGTCGAAGTCCTGGTCTTCGTAACCGTCTTGTCGCTTTTTTTCGTGGCGGCAATGGCGGTCACTACCTATTCCCTGAGGACAATGAAAAGCAACCAGTACAAAATACTTGCCGCCCACTATGCCGAGGAGGGGCTAGAGTGGCTTAGGGGCCAAAAGGAAGACGATTGGAGCATTTTCACAACCCGGGACACGGCAATGGGCACAACAACCTATTGCATAAGTTCGCTTGATTTTGCATCTCCGGGGGAATGCGGCACCACCTACGCCCTGGGGACACCCGCCCTATTCAAACGTGAAGTCATACTCGATAACGAACCGGATTCGTCAAATCCGGACCAAGTCAATATTACCGTAAGCGTCGATTGGGTGGGAGGAGATACTATCACGTTAAAAACAATTTTTAAATTGCTTGAATAACATATGAAAATAAAGGGTTTTACGTTGATTGAGCTTGTCGTCGTTATTGCGGTTGTAGCACTGGTTGTTCCATCAATCTTCGCCATAATCTTTGGGATATTGAGGGAGCAAACCAAAATCCAAAAACTTTCGACGGTCAAGTCGGAAGGGGATTACATCCTGAATATTGTCGCCAATACGATAAGGAATAATGCCTTAACGATCCACAGCACCTCACCTCCGACAAGCGCCAATGAGGTTTGTGCCGACGCCTTAAGCGCAAATGCGGGTCCGATTTATTTTGAGGACCGCCTGGGAGGATGGTTCGGTTTTACCTTTGCCTCAAGCATTGTTTCTTCCGCTTCATCAGCACTCGCAAGCCCGGTTGCCCTGAATTCACAGCAAACAATAATTGAGGATTTTTCCTTAAGTTGCGTCCGGACGAATACGTACTCCGCGCCGGTAGTATCTCTTGAATTCGACATATGCTATATCACGTCTGCCGGAAGCTGCAACTCGACAAGACCTGAAGACACAGCCCGGCTCCACTATCAAACAAAAATAAAATTGCGAAATTTCTGACCGTTTCCTTAGCGAACCGGCTTGGCAAAGCCACCTTACCGGCCGGAGTGTCATTGTTTAAAAAAACTCTTCAATTTGATCTTTTTATAGTATATATTTAAAATATGGCTGATAATTTTTTTTGTCTCGATATAGGAGAGAAATATACGAAAATCGTTGACGCCAAAAAGAAAGACGAGACTATTGAGGTGACTGCAATCGGCAAAATCGAGACCATTCCCGGATTCTTTACCGCGGACGTGGAAAAAATTGCCGAGGATCAGTCTGCAGCAATAAGTCAACTCATGACTTCTGTAAACATTACCAAGAAGAACGTCAATGTGGTTATTCCCGGAAGTTTTACCTATAGTCAAATATTGACCATGCCTCTTCTGAACGAGAAGGAGCTGATCTCGGCTATCAAGTACCAGGCGGACCGCTTTATCCCGATGCCGATTGAGGAGACCAATATCGATCTTGAAATAATTGCCGAATACAAGGAAGAGAAGAAAATCCTCATAATGATCGTGGCTGCGCCGAAAAAGCTCATCGAAA
>CAZVQH010000018.1:568-6736 GCA_964629205.1 uncultured Gammaproteobacteria bacterium | reverse complement strand
CAGGGGGCGGTCGAATCGGCAGGCTTAATACCCGAGGCGATCGAGAACGAGCTGAGCGCCTCCGGTCGATTCATAAATGCCTTCGGTAAAAGCATTGCCGCCGCTCCCATTGTCGTTGCCAATTTCGGTCTCAACTCGACCAATCTGAGCTATTTTGAGGACAACGGCCAAAGCCTTAAGGAGAGCCATAGCTTTTCGATAGGATACCAGCTTTTCCTGAAGGAGATCCAGATAAATACCGATTCCGACTCCAAGAAAAGTGCCGAAATCCTGATGACCTACGATCCAAAAAATAAATCAAGCTATCCTGTCGATGTCATCGCCGCCCCTCTCATTAAAGAGTTTGCCGCGGAGATCAAGCGATTCATCGCCGCAAAAAAGGTCAGCGGTATACTGCTTTTCAACCAGTCTTTCCTTTTTCCCGCCCTTTCCGCATTCGTGACTCAGGCGCTTGGAATAAGATCGATGGATCTTAATCCCTATAACTTCACCGGCAAAACTCCCCTCGTTGAATCCCATAAAAACGAGTTATCCCTTTTTATTTCGAGCTTGGGCGGAAACCTAAGATGATATGATCAAATCAAAAATCAACTTGGCTGTAAGCCGCGAGGATTACCAGAAATATGAGTTATATTTTTTCTGGTTAAAAATTGCCGTCTTGGGATTGGGAATTATATTCTTTATTGTTTTCCTTTCCCTGTTCATTACCTTAAGAAGCAAAGGAGCCCAAAACACTGACCTATCGAGCCAGAAGCAGGGACTCTTGGCCGCGCTTGAAGATAAACAGGGAGATGAGGCAAAAATATTTTATCTCCAAAAGAAATATTCAGATTTGACAGGTTTCCTTAAGGACGATTCCTCGAGCTTGCCGTATTATTCGTTATTGACCGATGCCCTGAAGGAGAGTACGCAGGCCTCAAACATAAAGTCGTTTGCGATAGACAAAAGCCGAGCAGTCTCGTTCACGATCGCTTTTAATAGTTTTCCGGACCTGCTTAATTTTTTTAAGTTTATCGAGTCGGAAGTATTTCTCAATAATTTCGAGCAGATTTCGCTGAAATCCTTTACCGTAATCGGGAGCGAGGACAAAACCGAGAACTATGAAATAAGTTTCGCGGGTAAATTCATCAAGCTATGAAAAGAAAAATTAAGCCTTATCTGGCCAAGCTCATTAGACAGAATATTGTTTATATTCTGAGCGCCTTATTGCTGACAATTCTTCTTGGCGCGGTTGTCAAAATCGGAACCGATCGGATAACCCTCATTGATAAGACCAACTCCAAGCTTTCTGTTGAAGTAAATGAATTGAGAACCAAGTTCAACCTTCTTAATTCCGTTATTCCGTCAAGCGAACAGCTCGACCGCGACATAAAATTACTAAACGGCCTAGTTCCCGAAATTGAGGATTATTTTTCTATAATTTACGCCCTGGAGACTCTTTCGAGAAAAACCGGATTTACCGTGACCTCATATACCGTCAATATGAAAACCTCGACCAAAGAACAGCTCAAACTTTCGATAACGGGAGTCGGGGATACCAATTCGTTTATGGAGTTCCTTAAAAACTACAATTTCGCAGGAGGAAGACTTATCACTTCAGATAAAATAGAGCTTAACCCCCAGGAATCGACCGCAATCAAGGTCAATCTCACTTTTTACAACAAAAAGGTCGCCCTGAATTATAACCAGAAACTCGACATCAATCCAAAAACAATTGAAGAAATTGCGGAGCTACGGAGCAGGGTCGATTTCTCATTCGAAGACGCGCCCACTGGCGAAACGATTGACTATTCATACCCTAAAAAGACCAATCCTTTTTAAGCTTTCTTAAGAAGTTTTCCCAGACCTTCGGAGATTATGGCGCCTTTGGTTTTCCAATATTCCAATCTTTCCTTTTCAAGTTTCAGCGTTCCGGGATTAGTATGAGGGTCATAAGTTCCAACAGCCTCAATATACTTGCCGTTTGACTTATAGCGGCGGTTTACAGCCACAATTTTGTAGGTCGGGTGTCCTTTTTTTCCAACTCGATATAGTCTAAGTGTTACTGCCATAGTTTAAAATAATATCACAAATCCTTCAGATTATCAAAAGCATTTTTTGCGGCTTTTTCCTCCGCCTCCTTCTTCGACGGGGCAATGCCTACCCCGAGTTTTTTGTTTTTGAAATATACTCCTATCTGGAAAATCCGTTTATGTTCCGGTCCCTTCTCCTCAATAACCACATATTTTGGGGTGGTCTTATACTTGCCCTGGATCAATTCCTGGAGTCTGCTTTTTGCTGATAGATATAATTCGTTCTTGACTATATAGTCAAGCTTGCGCTTAAACAGGAATTCTCCCACAAAGGCATAGCTTGCCTCGAAGCTGTTGTCGAGGAAAATTGCACCGATCAGCGCCTCAAAACAGTCGGCCAAAATATTTTTATTGTCACGTCCTCCGCTCTTCTCCTCTCCGTGGGAAAGAAGCAGGTACTGGTTCAGTCCCAGATAATCGGCCGCTTCCGCCAAGCTTTCGGTCTTGACGATCGCGGATTTTATTTCCGTATAGTCACCTTCCTTCAGGTTTGAATAATTTTTGAAGAGGTAAACGGAAGTTATGAGAGACAAAACGCTGTCTCCCAAAAATTCAAGCCTCTCGAAAGAGGGGATTTCGAAATTCTTATGCTCATTAAGGTAGGAGCGGTGGATGAAAACATTGGTAAGCAAATCCTTGTCCCTGAACGTCACCTTTATTTTTTTCTCAAGGTCCTTATACTGACTTGCCATATATTTTTCCCAAAACTGCATTAACGAATGAGTAGGTTTTTGACCCTCCCATTTCCCGCGCCAATTCAACAGCTTCATTGATGACGACTTTGGGAGGTTCCTTTTTTTCGATATTGAGCTCGTAAACCGCCAGCTGAAGGATTGCCAAATCAACTTTGGAAATCTTTTCAATGGGGAACTTGGGTGCCTGCTCCTGAATTATTTTGTTTAGAAGAGGTTTATTTTTGATTATTTCCCTTGTTTTATCCTTAAGGGAAGGCTGGTGAATATAAGTCTCGCCAAATAACTCCTGGACAATTCCTATTCGTTGCTTGTGGCGAGGATCCATTATTTATTACAATATTTACAAATTCTATGAGCCAATTTCTCTTTGCCGCAGTTTTTGCATTTCACCAAAGCGGGTAAAGATTTTGCCTTAGAACTTTCTCTCTTTCCCGATCTTCGGGTGGAGTGCTTTCGTTTAGGTAGAGGTGCCATAAATTGTGATTAAACTTAATAAATTAATAACAAAACCCAACAACAAATTATAGCAGATCAAATATCCCTTGACAATTACAAAAGACATTGTTTATATTTAAATTACATATGAAAAATTTAAAGAAAGGTTTCACGCTTATCGAGCTTCTTATCGTAATCGCACTTCTTGGTGCTTTAGCAGTTGGACTTCTGGCAGCTCTTGATCCGTTTGAACAGCTGAAGAAGGGAACCGACACCGGAGTAAGAAATACCGTTTCCGAGTTCCAGGGGGCCGTAATCAGATACTACGCCATTAAGAATCAGATGCCTTGGTGTGCCGATTCAGACTGTGGAACACTCGAGGATAGTTTTAATGAGGCAGGTGTTAATACGCTTGATAATATGACAAATACCATCCAAAATGTTGTCGATACGGGTGAGTTGAAAACGGATTTCGCAACCCTGGCCGGAGATGCCACTCTTGCTAAAATCAGCGTGTTTGGCGAGAATGAGGCCGCGACCGTAACCGTATGTTTCAAGCCGACTGCGAAGTCATTTGTAAATGACCCGAACACCAAATTTGATCCTGCAACGGGGCTTGACACTTGTGTCGCCGATCCCGATCCCGGAGCAAATACATGTCTCTGGTGCGTAAAATAAGCTAAACCCAATTATAAAGGAGGGGCTAAAACCCCTCCTTTTTTTTATTGACATATTTCCCCAATTTAGTATATTCATACTATGAATAAAAAAGCATTTACACTCATCGAGCTTCTTGTCATAATCGTAATACTGGGATCCTTGGCTGCCCTTATTTCCGGGAACTTCATAAATTCCCTTAAGAAGGGACGGGATACGAAGAGAAAGGCGGACTTGGAACAGATGCAGAAAGCCCTTGAAATGCACTATGAGGATCACCGGGCATACCCTTTGACACTAACCGCCGGTACGAGCTTTGTTGACGAAGGCACCGGACAGGTCTACATGCAGAAGGTACCCGACGATCCGCTCGGCAACCAAAACTACGGGTACGAAGTTGAGGCTGACGGCGGATATTACCGGCTTTATGCCTGCCTGGAAAACGCTCAACAGGTTCTTCCTTATGTGAGCCCGCTCTCAAAGACAATAACATTCAACTGCGGCGTCAGTTGTGAAGATCAGGCCGGGGAAACGGTCGAATGTATTTGGGCAGTGTCAAGTACAAATACGACTCCATAATGAAAAATGTGTTCTAAAGGGATTCCAGCTCCTGGATTGAAGCGTTGTCTTTCGGATTGATATTTTTCAATATATACTGGAAAGTTTTCTTCGCGTCCTCTGCGTCTCCCGTTTTTTTCTGGAACTGGCCTTTGAAAAAATAGCCGTCATAGAAATCACCCTTGAGGGTTATTGACTTCTCAGTCTCAAAGAGTGCCAGCTTTACAAGTACGGATTTTGCGTTCTGGTCCTTTTCAAGGTCATATTTTATCGAATAGAAAACCGCCAGGCTGTAGGGAATCCTGGGGTCAGTCGGGGACAGCTTCTCAGCCTCTCGCAATGCCTCCAGACCTTCATCCAGGAGCGTCTGATCGTGATTTGTGAGATAGTGCAGATATTTATTTTTAGCCAGAGTCTTCCAGTAAAGGACATTCTTGGGGGAACTCTTTAGGCTTTTCACCGAATAGTATTCTGAGGCGGTTACAAACTGACCCGCAACTTCGTCATTTTTTTGGTACGCGGCGATTCCCGACAGGTAGGCCAGGGCATAAGCCAACTTGTCCTCGTATACATGCTCGCGCCTGTACCTCAACGCCTCCTGGAAATAAAAAGCCGCCTTTTGGAAATCATTGACTTGTGGCTTTGAATAATAGACTCCCTGTCCATAATTGATGTCAGCTACAAAATAGGTCCCGATTGAAAATAAGACGTAAATCGCAACCGCCGACGATACGAAAATAGCCGTCCCTTGTAATACAGGATTAGAATTTGACCTGTCCCTGCTCTTTGCTTCAGGCTCACTCTCGCCGTTTACTCCGGCAATTATAAACGCCGGAATAAGATAGAAAAATATGTTGATAGTTGTTGTCGAAAAACCGAAAAAATTGGTAATCAATATCGTTAACCAGGCCGTATACAGACCCACCACAAGAAAATTATCCTTAGCCTTACCGTCTCCCGATTTATGGACAATCCCTGATGCCCTGAATACGTAAACGGAAAAAATCACCATGAACGCAAGATATGAAATAAGCCCGGCAAGGCCGGTTGTCGCAAAGTAATTAAGATATTCATTGTGGGCTTTGTTGTATATGAAATCCCATTCGCTCGTCATATTGTGCGCGATCGGCCGGGTAAAGAAATAACTGTATGCAAAAGTTTCCGGACCCGTTCCGAAAAGAGGATATCTGAACCCAAGATCAATTGCGCCTTTCCAAACGACTTTTCTTATATCAAAAGATTCTGTTATCCCTGATTCCGTGGGTGGCGGTACAACCGACGTAGGCATAGCCTCCTGTTTTACCACAGGACCGGGGGCGCGGTCTATGATATTGTCTATTGCAGAAATACCTGTTTTGAAAATAATAATCGGGGCAAGGAGCAAAATGACCAATCCCGTAAGATATCGGGCAATACTTTTTGATTTGGCGGTTGTCAAAAAATAAGCAAATATAACAATCATGCCGATTGATACAGCCGCCATTGCGGAGCGGGATCTCGTAAACAGGATCGCTGAAAAATTGAGTCCAAGATAAAGGATATTAAGAGCCAAGTACTTCCAGTTCTGGCGATTTTTTACAAAAAAATAGATACCGATGAAAAATGTGATTGCCAGATAAGCGCCAAGCCAATTTGGTTGGCCCAACGTCGAGAACATACGGCTGGCAGGGTCAAAAACATTCGTTTCACGAGACCAGCATGAATTATTGAATTTGGTCGTCCATATTGAATTTAATGTCTCCGGATTAAGG
>CAZVQH010000018.1:0-558 GCA_964629205.1 uncultured Gammaproteobacteria bacterium | reverse complement strand
GGTTTCCCGACATCGAAGTCAAAATAGTATTGAATGCAGGACACGTTAAATCACGACCGATTTTACCCGGCAACCCCCAAAGAATGACAAAAACCGAGGAGAAGAGAGACCATAATAAGCTTTTTTTTAAACTGACTTCATTTGAAATGAAACCGTAGTAAAGGATTACATATGAGAAAATGGAAACCAGTCCGCCGTTGAAGCGACCGTAATATCCGAAAAGCGAGGTGCGAACGTCTATCGAAAAGACGGTCGACAGAACCATCGCCCCAAGAAATAAAATTATTGGTACGTCAAGAGGTGTTTTTTTCAGTATAATTTTTCTATCAAGAATCATTCTCATAACCCAGAAAAAGGAGATTAGGGTTGTTGAGAAATAAATAAAAAGCATTTTGTTGAACTCGAATATCTCGCTCGTCGCCGGATACATGACGAGGGGTGTCAGAAAAAAAAGCGTGTAGTATAACGAGTTCAGTATTTTCCGAATCATTATGATAAATCTAATTGAATGGATGTCAAAAATCAAGTTGCCAATGTTCGCCAACTTCGAAGTTTACT
>CAZVQH010000017.1:2416-10362 GCA_964629205.1 uncultured Gammaproteobacteria bacterium | reverse complement strand
AAGCCCAGAAGGCAGTCAGCTCCGAAGGAACTGCAGCCCCGGCAACACCACCCCCAGCTGCACCGGTCGTGCCTGAAACGCCTCCTACCCCAACCGAAACTACCCCTTCAATTCCCGACTTCCCGGCCGATCAAGGCGCACAACCTGCAAAAGTGTAATTATTTTAAATAAAGGAGGGTTTACTAGCAGGGGTGGAGAGAATCGAACTCCCATCAAAGGTTTTGGAGACCTCTATTCTACCATTGAACTACACCCCCTCAAGTGTTCCCGGGCAGAATTGAACTGCCATCTAAGGTTCCGCAAACCTTCATTCTATCCGTTGAACTACGGGAACTTCTACATATTTTATCACAAAAAGCCCTTACCAGGAGCCTCCGCCTCCACCTCCGCCTCCACCTCCGGAAAAACCCCCCGAGAATCCGGAAGAATGTCCTGTTGAACTGCTTACCGGGGTTGCCGCTTTGGAGAAGCTGTTTAGAGATGAATTCATGGAGTTCACGAAAATAAGGCTATTGAAACGGGTGCTGCCGTAGCCGCTATACCAGTTCGGCTGCTTCAGACCTATATTCTCAAACCGCTTAGCCCATATCTTTTCAACACCGAATGCGACCGCATACGGAAGCAGTTTCTCAAACATCAGTTGTCTATCGGCTTGGAACTTCAACTGTCTTGACTGACTCGTCAAAAAATTCTTTAGTGATGCCGATATATTTTTCGCATTGACACCGTCGACCGTCTTTCTTGGCATTGCCCGACCGAATACAAAAGAAACGAAGGCAAGGAACAGATTCCCCGTGAATAGCGCCAGAAATGAAATAACATAATATACCGTCCGTACACTTTGAGGATTATGCGGAAACAATCCTTCCTGGACAACATTCAGATATAAATCTTTCTTAACCTCTTCCACCGCCTCATACAATTTAGCAGTTTTGAGATGTAGCTCTTGCCCTGATTTAAAAAATTTATTGATAAGCGTTTGCTCAAACGGAAGAAGTGCATGTTCATTCTCCTGTGAGGGAGTTTTTTTTATGATATAAAAATCCTTTTTTGCCCTTTCTTCAATCTTTAAATACCCCCTCCTCGCCAGGTCGATTATGGTTGCGGATATGTCCTTGAGGTCGACCGTCTCGTCACCTAAAGTACCCACTTCACCCGGGGTTAGGAAGCGATTTGTTTTTATGGATTTTGGAGCTTCAAACCAAGAAGAGACAACGCCCGTTGAACCTTTAGGATCACGACCTTCCCTAAACCACTTATAAATGATGTAAACCGGGGCGATTATGTACCAGGAAATTGCAGCCAGCGTGAGTATAACCATCAGCAAAAACGCCAGGATCTTTCCGAATTTCGTTTCCCAAAACGGAATATATTCTTGAGGAGTGAGAATGGCGACTATGCCTTTCGGAAATCCTGCAACTATTGTCAATCCCTCATTGTATGAGAGAGGCTCATTAGTGTCATAAACCGCCAATCCATCCCTGACTTGCGATGTGCAAGTCTGCTCGCTGCTGCCGACCGACCCGGTATAACAGGTTGTTTTTAACTCATCCCCAACCGCACTCGGAAACTTTACTACCGTCCTTGCAAAACCTATGGGAACTTCCCAGGAATTGCCGGTCGCATTCCAATACAATTCATCATGGTCTGAAAAATATGTCAAAGCACCGGATACCTTATAACTTATTATGTAGCGGTTTAGCCCTGTGATTGTGGCGTCTGGATCGCCGATCTTCAACTCAATATAACTATCTGACCTGGTAATTTTATACTGGTATTTTTCTCCACTTTCGTTCTCGACGGTAAAGTTTTCAAAGTCCATCCGGAATTTTTTACCTTCACTATTTGTCGTCAGTTCCGGGATCCTTCTATATATTCCGTGTCTTTCATCGTTCCCGAAATCGTAAAGAATTGTCTCTTTGATATCGATTGTGCCGTCGAGATTTACGATAATATCTGTTCCAAAGCTCTGTATCTGTTCCGCCCTTGCGCCGCCAACAATCGTCAATGATAGAAGTAAAAGAAATATATAAATAAATAGTTTTTTCATAACGTATTTAAGTATATAATATAAACCAAATTATGAAATATTCTAAAATTTCCTGGGAAAAACTTGAGAAAGATTGCCTCGAATTGGCAAAAAAGTTGAAAGGGCGGAGTATTGACCGGATCATATGCATATCAAGGGGAGGGCTTCCATGGGCACGCGTCCTCTCCGATCTTTTGAAACTTCCGATCGCCCATTTGGCTGTTGAGTCATATGCCGACCTAAAACAAGTCAAAAAACCCGTCATAACCGAATCGCCAAAGAACATCCCGAAGAAGGAAAATTGGCTCGTTGTGGACGATATCTCAGACACCGGTGATACTTTTGCCCTGGTCGTTAGCCATCTTAAAAAATACCGGACAAAAACAATCTACACGCTTTCTCCTTATATCAAACCAAAAACCAAGTTTGTTCCTGATTTTTTCGTCGAAAAAATAGATGCCTGGGTAATTTTCCCTTACGAAGTCAGGGAGACATATGAAGCCTTTTTGAAAATCTACAAATCCAGGGAAAAATCAGTTGAAATGCTCATGCGGGCTGGTTTGAAAAAATGGGAGGTCGAGGGTCTATAGGGGGGGGACTTACGCAGCTGTCGCAGAATTCCCGTCCGTGAGAAGAGCTAAACTTGAAGCGATATATCTTACCGAATCATGGGCAATCCTCCCCGCCTTGATCAACGCCTCAACCTTGTAATCGTTCATATTTGCGTCAAGCTTGATTGCATCGCCCCCGAAAAGTCCGGCAAACGCCTGCCAGTAAGAATACAAGTGCTTCAGTCCTCTGGTTTCATAATCACCAAGGCTGTTTGACTCCGGGGTGATTGTCGTTACGTGAACTTTTTTGCCCTTAAGTTCGGACATTTTTTCCAACCACGGATATCCGCTGTCATATACTCGGGTTTTATTATGCTGTTGCGCAAATTCCGTCAAACTTCCCCCCGACTGGGTAAGAAGCGGTTCGATAAGCCTCAAAAAACCGGGCGTCAGATTCCCTTCCCCGAATTCATCGGTTATGATAAGGATGTCAAGTGGTAGTCCCATTCTGACCAAGGTTTTTATGGCTTTAAATTCCGGCGTATCCATTTCTTTCTGGGCATCACCGAAGCTCCATTTGACCCGGTCATCAAGCGAGTATTGAACGTGCGAAGGGGAAAAACTCACCATGGACTCTCCCCTTGCAGCCATTCCCGCATATCCGCGGTACATGCCACTTTTATCGGGTTCGCCGTACAGCGCTTTAACGATTTTTTCCTTGGTTTCAAGCCCTCCCATAGGCCTCCCCAGAAACATCATCGCCGAACTTAAGGCGGCGAATGGGGTTTCCGCACCGTTTCCTCCGCCATCCAGGTATCCATTGACCCCGACCTCAATCACCTTTTCGCCAACTGCCGCATCTCCGAATGCGAAAACCGGAACTCCCAATGCTTTGAGTTTGTGAACGAGCGGGTCAACCTTGGACTTATCATCGACCATAGAAGTGGTCATGTCAATCAGGGCAACCGGAATTCTCCCTCTCTCGCGAAGTTCTTTTTCGATCTTGAGGACTCTTCCCATACCTGCCATATCGCCTTGGGCAATATTGGCTTTTACTTGCGAATATCTTTCGACTATCGCGGGCAAAGAATTTTCCGATCCGTGTTGTGGTAACATATTTTATCCTATAATTTATTATTATAACATAAAAAGACTCAAAATCCAGCCTTAATCCCTATAAAAGGCTGCCAAATTTCCAATATTTTGCATTCCGATTGAGGCATTGAATTTGACTCCCATAGCCATTAGATAAAACATCATAGTTTTCAGCTTGCCGCTTTCCCGATTATCAAATGCCAGAAGAATGTCTTGCGTCTCAACTCCTAAGTCGGCGGCTGTTTTTTCCGTGTTTTTGTATTCCCTCGCCCTGTCCCAGACCCGCCTCAAATAATAAACACCCGGCGACAAGCTATCCTGGTTGGGGGCATTTATGAGCGGCGCAAACATCTTGACCATGTCGCGGTCCATAAGATTGAATGGCATGACCGAATAAAAATTCAGGCCGTCATCCGGACCTTCATTGGTTCCGAAGAGGAGAGCATAAGGCATCAGCTCCTGCAGGATAAGGGCTTTGAGCAAAGGCTTGACTGCTTCGGTAGGGCAATTCTTGGACACCGCATACCGGTACCAGTCGCCCTCGCCCTGCATCAGGTCCTTGATGGCTCCGGGTATAGATTCGACTATCATTTTGCTTTTTTCAGGAATTCCGCTATCGACGAGTCCCAGGTCCATTGACGACCAGTCCTGTTCGACTATCTTTGCAAGATAGCCCTTTACTTCGGCGACTACCTCCCCTATTGAAATTGCTTTTTTGAACTCTGACTCCTTTTCCGCTATCTGTTTATTAAGCGCAGCAATAAATACGTCCGTGAATCTTGACCTTGAAACTTTTGCTTTAATACTCTCAACTTGCCTTAATCTTTCCTCAGTTGTAGGAAACTTATTCACTCCGTCTATTTCTCTTCTTAATCCCGAAACAACTTTTTCCTGCTCCTTATCTAATTTTTCAAATGCAGTCTGGATTACCCGTTTATCCATATACTTAACCGCCATCATGCCAATGAGCCTTTCCATTGTTTTATAATCTCCCCATTGGACCATCTCGTTGAAGTATCCGAAAAACACCTCCGGATTATTCAATCCCAATCCAAAAAAAAGCCTGCGGTCGCTAAAGTCCAGACTTCCCTCTCCCTTTATTTGTGACCTTGACAGAAGTACCGCCGAAACCAGTGAAGTTTTCAAACCGTCAACCTTGCTTACTCTTGACCAGAAGAAGTTATAGTTGGCGTTATCGAATATCGTCCATATGAAATTGAGGACTTCTTTTGTTTTTCCCTCATCAAGCGTTTTCCAGTCTCTTTCCCTCAGATCTTTTTTTATCAGGCCGATAGCCCTTGAGAGCAACTCCTCCCGCCTTTCCGAAAGAAGGTGGGGAGGTCTTTTATAAAGATCTTTTATCGTGACAATCGCCTTGACGGGATCTGAGGCGAGAATTGCGGCTTCCGCTTTTTCGAACATATTGAAATCGGCGTCGATATGGGTAAATTTCTTCTTATCCCGCTTGACCAGTCCGTTTTTTGCCCTTATCATCTCTCCCCTATTGCCATTGGCAAGTGCGGTTGCAAGTGCAGCTCTTCGCTCACGTCGGACACGGTCTCCCCTTACCTTACGGAATAGTCCCGCATCGGTCAGGAATGCGAGAGTCAGCAACGAATAAAATAAATTGGCTTTTTTTCTTGATAATGGAGGTATTTCAACTTCATAGGACTCGACATACCTATTCCCGAGTTTATCTTTTATGGTTATCTTTACAATCGATCTTCCGTCAGTTGCCTTAGGCTCACAAGTCAAATTGAAATTGAAGCCGTTAAATTCGGGAACTCCGCAGTCCAATCCGACCTTATCAAGGTCAAAAGCCATTTCCGGAATCAGGGATTGTTTGGCACTTACATCTGTCTTTGAAAGGTCGATATTATCGTTTCCGTTGTTGATAGTTCCTGAAACAACTATCAATCCTGTTTTCGGGTCAAGCTTTGGAGTTTGCATGCTTATTACCTGACTGAATGGATCGTAACTACCTTCAACGGTCGCGTCCGTACAATTTTCGGCATTATCGCATATCTCAACCGTTGCGGAATTGTTTCCGATTTTAGGATTTTTGACGGTAACTTCAACATTTCCGTCCTCAGGACCGGAAAGATTATCGCTTATTTGCGCCCGGATGGTTAAGGCGGCTCCTCTTGACTCAAAACCGGTCACGTTAGCCTGAGGCGGGATTGTGTCATAGACTATATTTACAGTCTCTTTTATCGGATCGGTGCAGACAAGGTCACCTTTATATTTCGTGCAGTTTTCCCCCTGGAGAGATATCGTATAAGTCGTATTAGGAATCGGCAATCCGGTCACCTGGAGTTTGTTTTTGGGAGAGAAAGGGTTAAACCAATTTTCCCTTACCCACTCGGCGGTTGCCCCTTCCGGAGACATAATGAAATCAGGGTGATCTTTATAAAGGTTTTCTGTGTCGACAGTGAATCCTGTATCAGGCTGATTTGTATAGATCAGGGATGTTCCGGGAGCAATTCCCGGTTTTGGAAGTCCGTCTCTTATCTCGCTAACCGATGGTTCGGGAGCGGAAGAACATGCCGATGCAATGACCATGAGCCCCAAGGTGGGGATCATTACCCTTAAAAACCTTTTGCCGGCCTCGTATTTGTTAGCCATAATTTAAAGCGTATTAACGTGGTTAAAAAGCTCTTGCTCGAGCTCTCGCCTTTTTGGCTTCCTCCTCATTTATTTTTGATGAGGCATTATGGGCGGCGTGGGCTAATGATTCAATATGTTCGTTCAGACCGCGTTGACCTAACTCTGCAAGGACTCTCGGCGCAATACTCGTCAACATCAGGCGAACCTTTTTGCGCTCGGGCGATTGCAACGTCTGATCCAACTCACTACTGGCAAACTCAACCGCCTGCTGTTCAATCACGCCAAGAATTCGCTTTAAGGCATCGACGATATTGACAACCGATTCATCTGTCGCAAAATTGATCGCAAATTCAAAGAATCCGTAGTTTTGGGTCAGATAGTCGGTTATTCTTGCAGCATCAACCGTCGATTGGTGACTTGGGTTGATGTTGACATTCAAAGTGTTGCGCAACATTACAAATAAACTCTTGTCGGCCAATTTGCTGAATTCGGCTAAAGCGACTGCTCGCTTATCATCGGCCACCCAGCTTTCCTTATTCTTATGTTCATTCATGACCTTTATGACATTGTAAAATATGTCGACATATGCTCCGGAAAAAATATTTCCCGGGCTATATACGCCGGCTCTTTCATAAATGTCGCTATCGAGCTTCCTGAATACTTCACGTCCTTCGGGTGTCGAATAGAATTCGGGCACCTCCCTTAAGGTCCACTCAATGAGGGCGGTTACTTCTCTATATATGGCATCTACCCTGTCCGGAGTCATTGATTTATTTGCCAGTTCATCCCTGAATCCAAGCAGCAATCCTTTCGGATTGGCGAGATATTTGTCAAACAGAACCTTGATTGTTCTGTTGATGACTGTTTCTATATTCTTTACGGCCGTATCAAGAAAGAACTTACCTTGATCTATCTCAACGTTATACCCCATCTTCTGGAAATAGGGCTTGGACAGGACAATCGCTTTCGAATAGGAAATGAAGGTCAGAAGATCCATCAAAGCCCGTGGACTGCGGTCAATCTCACCGACCAAATTCGTGACCATCGAGTCTATATGTTTTACGGCGCCTCTTTGTGACGATCCATGGTATTCCGGAAGGGTAAAATCAATGTAAAAAACCGAAAGAGCATTCAACATTTCCTGCATTGGATTCGGTTGGACGACAAGGGAAAAGTTACTTCTCATTCCGTCGGCGTTCGTGTCGTTCAGATTGTTGGCGATCACCTGATAAAAATCATTGAACTGATTCGCACTTACCATTTGAGGCCAAATTTCCCTCCAGAATGAGACGGCACTCATCATTCGGATTCCTGTGCCTCCGCTGTTTTCATATCTTCCCGCAAAATTTACGGCATCTTTAAGGTTTTTTTCGTTTTTCTGGGGGTTGGTTGTCGGCTGGACAAAATCGAGCAGGTTGTATACCCATAATGACGGATAAAGAATCGATAAGGCAAGGGTCGGCTTTTTGGCTTTGGCAAGATCTATTCCATCTCTGGTTGCCGCACCATGCGTGTATACGTAATCCTTAAGATTTCGGGGACTGAGGATTGGCATCAATTCGTAAGCTCCCGGGTGTCTTCGGTTATAGTCAATCATTCTCAATGACTCAACCAATCCCGACCTGAGCAAGGTCTCGGAAAAAGACGATGAGACAAGTTTAGGA
>CAZVQH010000017.1:0-2406 GCA_964629205.1 uncultured Gammaproteobacteria bacterium | reverse complement strand
GGGCATTAGTCAACCTTACAATATCTGCCCTTGTCAGTCCCAGGCTTTCCAGGTGATTGATGGTCTGAACAACTGTCGATCTCTTATTGGCGTTGACTGTTTTTGGCTCTTCGTGACCATTGTATAGTTCCATTCTTCGTCTTCCCTGTTGATGGAAAATTGAAGACATGAAAGGAATCACGGCACCCTCATTACCTTTTAGCCAGGTTATTCCGTTTTCGAATGATTCCTTGATTTTTCTTTTCGGCTCAAAATATATTTTTCTTGCGGTTTTACTCACTATTTCGGCCCCGATCCCAATCGTAGCTACCGTATCATTTACGGCCTTAATACTCTCTCCTCCCAAAAATTCAACTCCCGTACCAACTCCGGCTCCGACAATCATTCCGACTAACCCATTGACGATCTTATTCCTGTTGGTGGGGTCGATTTCATTTCTGTCTTTATGACTTCCTATCTCATATCCAATCGCTGCTCCAACCAATGCATCAAGCGCGGGACGCAGCATATTGGGCGGCAAGTTCCTTACCCATTCGGCGGCTTCAGACGGCTTGGAATTAAGTAGATCGGCAATTATGAATGGAGCAATCACAACCGAAGGCACGCCTGTTGCTGTAGCCAGTCTCCTGAAGGCAACGTCAAAAGTCTCCCGCTGTTGAGCTTGACCAACGATACCGCGGTCAATTAAGGCATCGACATCGTTGATTATGATGCTCAATAGATGGTAGCCTGTCAGGGAGTTGTTAAATCCCTCAGCATTTTGGTAATCGAAAATATCGCGCATCGCCATAACGGCTTCAACCGAAAGTCCGGACATGTTTGATATTCTATTAGGTGGCGGAATCATCAAACCAAAGTCCGAGGATTTGGCGCGGGGGGTTCTTTTGGTATAAACCACATCTGCTTCAACCAGTTCATATGCGCGGTCAACAAGATCGGCGTCGTTTTTGAGGACTCCCGAAAGCATAAGCAGGGAACCCAAAGAAGTCACTAATGATTTTTTTTCCTTTTCGTCTATTTTTACGGGAACCTCCAAAACTCCGGCTTTGCCGTGGGTAAAAAATTGATCAATTCCACGTCTTCCCAGAGTCGGCAATCCTGATTCTCTTCTTTCCTTGATTGTTTTTACAGGATGAAGCGCGGCTCCTTTTATGTAATCCAATTTATCAGCCTTGCGTTTTTGTGCTCTCTGTTGCCTTTCCAATGCGTTTGCCATAAGTAGCGTATTTTAGCATAAATATATTGAAAAATCAATCTTATAGTAAGTTTACATGTTAATAATAAGTCTTACAAAGACAGCAGTGACGGATTCATCCCATAAGAACTTAAGAACCTATAGAATACTTTCTTTTTTGGATCCGTATTTATGTGGTAGCATTGATGAATGCAATACGAATTGGCTCCCGAAATCAAAAAACAGATAAAGATGCTTGTCAAGGAGCTCGACTTCGCCCACATTAAGGTCGAAAAAATCCATTGCATAAGAAGTTTTGATGCGAAAACACGAGCCTATGCAAGAATATGGGGGATGTCACGACTTTTTAAGGAAGTGGCTGGAATCGAGCCTAACTACATAATCGAAGTCAATGCCAAACGCTTCGACAAACTTTCCGACCGGGAAAAAATGAAGACATTGATACATGAACTTATGCATATTCCGAAAACTTTTTCCGGAGCATTGCTTTCCCACCGCGGACCCCATCATGAAATAAACGACCGCGCTGTCGAGAGAATACTGGAAAAATCAAAACATCTTTCTTAGTTTTTTGAACAACATGTTCCGTTGAGGACTTTCTGATATTTTCCGTACTTCATTTTTGCCGAAACACACACCGAATTGGCGATATTCTTGAGCGTATTCTGGCCCGTCGGGATAAAGTAAAAACTGTTGGTCCTGTATTCGTTATACTTGTCCGTTATCGAGGACTCTTGGCAATTAGGCTTACATTTCATATCTTTTGTACCCAACGGATTCCTGTTTTGATCGTATATCTGGATACCGCTGCAAAATTTGTCCGATTGACTTACGAAGCCGGCCATATCGACACAACATCTTACATATTTATTGGTAACCATATTGAGATTTTTCCAGTCGCCGTAGTATGACCATTCCGATAATTTATTCCAAACCTTACCGACATCAAACATGTGGGAAGCGCATTTATACTCCTCGCCAACAAGAGTGATTGAGTCATTGGTATAACCGTATTTGATTGAGCAATCGCCTTTGGTTGCAGCCAATAGCTTGTTGTAGTTGGCTTTGGTTAGGGTTGGCTTTGCCGCCTTGGGGGCAAAAAAGGTTTTCTGCAACGTTCCGTAAAGCAAAACCGCGGCAACTAAGATAATCGAGCCGATCAAAAACGCCAATTTCAGATTATCCTTCTTTGAAACCCTTACTTTTCTTAC
>CAZVQH010000016.1:7420-10706 GCA_964629205.1 uncultured Gammaproteobacteria bacterium | reverse complement strand
GTGTCGCACTTCCCCCGACGGCTACCCCAACCCCCATTCCACCATGGAATATTGCTGCAGTCGTTCCCGGCACCGTTGATCTTTGCGAATCGATGACAATATCGGATACCAGAATCGGTCCGGGGGAAAGTCTGACAATCACTTCAAAATCAACAAGCTCGGATATCACCTCATTCGGTTGGTGGTTTTACAATCTTGACAACGTTGCTTCAGGCAATGCCAAGCCGATAAAATTCGTTTCTGGAAGCGCAAATGTAGTTGGAGTCGTAAAAAATAAGGCTATTGCCGACAACGAACACAAGCTTGTTGTAGATTTTTCGGATATCAACAGACGCGATTTCAACTGGACTTACTATATGCCTAAACCAAAAAGAATCAGAGTTGAAGGATATTTCAAAAAAGTAGGGACAACCGTATGGTCGAAGCTTGACGCCGATTGCGTAAAGACTTTCAATGCCGCAACAGTCGACCCGACCCCAACCCCGGTTGCAACATGTCTCTGCAATGCATCCGACAATTGCGCCACCACCTGTTTCTTCGATAAATTCCCGTCAGGCGTAACATATAATGCAACAATGAAATGCAATACGCCGGGTTCCTATGCCTCAGCCCCCGCGGCTGCCAACAAAAACCAATTCTGCCGCAATTATTTAAGGGTTCGCGGAGACGCAAATGGTGACGGCCGAGTCAATATCCTGGATTATTTCTATTACGTATCGGCCACCTCATTCGGAGCCAAACTACCCGTCAACGCTAATATAGATTTCAACGGGGACGGAGTCGTCAGTTCGGCCGATAAGGCAATATTAATGAAATCCCTAAAACCATAATGAAAAAAGACTTGATAAAGATGTTGGTGGTTTTCGTAGTCGCCGCCGGAGCCGTTTTCTGGGCTCTCAACTATCTTTTTTTGAGCGGAAATACCGCACAGAAATCGAAAGCAAGCGGAGAAACAATTGAAGTATCCTACGACCCGGCGACGGTAACCGTTGCCTCAGGCGCCGATACAACCGTCATGGTGAAAATGAAACCCTCTTCCCAAATATCACTGAGAGGTTATTCCATCAAATTCAAGTTTGACAAGGCTGTTCTTAAGGCAAAATATATCGATTACAAAATCGGGGTACCGAGTCCAGAATTCGGAGACACAAGCGCCACTTTAGCCTCAATAAATGAAAACGGAGTCATCAACATCCAGGGCGAAATCCAGAATTCGACAGGCTTGATCATGAACGGCAATTCGACAGTTGATATTGTGAGATTGGTTTTCACGGCAACAACCGCCGCGGGAACGAATCTTGACGGAAGCAACGCCAATTTTTATATTGTCGAATCTGATGGAGTAATTTCGACAAGTACGACCGCGAATGTTCCGGACCTCAAGATTAATGGGGGAGCGGCCCTTGCCGCCTGCACTAGCTTCAGCGATGATTTTTCCGCCTCAGCTCTGAATGCGACCAGATGGAAAGTGTGGTCCAATCACGAAGGCACGGTCACGATCTCAGCTAACGGAGAAGCGGTTGTTAACACACCGGCAACAACAGATAGTATAGGCAAGAGCACTAATATAACAACCCAGAAAGCCGTGTCGGGAGATTTTACCGCAGAGGCGATATTGAAATCCGTAAGTAGCTCTTCAGCCTCAGGCTCTGGTTATCTTACCGGCCTTGGTTTTTACGGAGATCCGTTTGACGGATTCGGCATTGAAAGACTGAATAACGGACAGTTAAGAGTGCTTTATGACTGGAACAACACCGATTGGGTAACTCCGACAATCGTCAGTACATCATTGAGCTCAACGGCTCCAGTAAAAGTAAAAATATCAAGGACAGGGACAAAAGTGGATTTCTATTATGACCTTTTGGACGGAGGCGGATATAGACTGGCAAAGTCCTTTACTGGCGCATATTCGGGAAGCGCTTCGTTCGTCCTTTATGCTAATAATTTCGCTCCCGACTATCCTCAAGTGACCGGAAGGTTTGATAATTTTGCCCTAACCTGTGCTGCCGGCAGCAATCCGACCGCAACACCAACCCCGACCGGAACAACTGGTGCGGGAACCCCGACCCCGACCCCAACAGGAAGCATTCCGGTAACCGGAAATGTAAAGATTACCCTTAAATTGAAATTCCAGGGAATCGGCGGAAAGCCTGCCGACGCAAGGAATTCGATGAATGTGAAGTTCACCTTAGGAGGCGCCGACTTGGCAACCCAACTGGTAAAATCCGGGACATTTACATCGGATGCAAACGGTGTATGGACGGGTAAAGTAGGATTCGATTTGACCGCTCCCGCAGGTAAAAAATATACCCTTTACATTAAAGGACCCAAACACGTCCAGAAAAAAATATGTGACGTGGCGCCGACTGAGAATGCCGCAGGAACCTATAGATGTTCCAATTCCAATGTGACCCTTGCGGTCGGGGAGAATACTCTTGATATCTCAAAGGTTCTACTCCTCTCAGGTGACGTCTATGGCCCAAACAAGGTTCAGGATGGAGTCGTCAATGCCGTTGACATTTCCTACATAAAAAATAATTTGGGCAAGACTGACGCAGGTATTCTGGGGATCTGCGATATCAATCTAGACGGAAAATGTGACACCCAGGATTATTCCCTGATAATATCGGCTTTATCAATTAAGAGTGACGAACTTTAATATGGAGCAGAAAAATAAAATATTCATCTATTTGTTGGTTGCCTTCTTTGCCGTATTTGTGGGGACAGGATTGTTTTTGGTTTCGGGAGGCAAAAAAAATAATCCGGACGCCAATAATAAACAGGCGGCAACCTCGACAACAAGTGAGTCGGGGACAGCAACTTTGAAGCAGGAGAATATGGTCATTCCGACGGTTGGACCGACTGAGGGGATGTTGTCCCTGGTGCCCCAAAAAAAGGAAAGCACGATATCAGAAGCCGTAAACATCGATCTTTTAGCTCAGTCTGAGGGAAAAAATATTGTCGGATACGACGTAGTCCTTTTCTACGACCCCTTGTCGTTCGAATTTATTGAAGCAACCTCAGCTTTTCCTGATTTCAAGATCTACTCATATAACAGGGGAACATACTTACTATTGACTGCGGTCAAATCCCTAAGTAGCCAGGCCGCGACAGTTTTCGGTTCCGATGCCGGAGGTCAGAAGATTGCGACTTTGAATTTCAAACCTAAAAAAGCAGGCAGTTTCAATTTTTCACTCAGACAGTCGACCGGGAGCGACGTAACCGATTTGGTGACCGATGAAACGGAAGTATTAAGTCCGTCACTGATCGACGCCAGCGTTGAAAT
>CAZVQH010000016.1:0-7410 GCA_964629205.1 uncultured Gammaproteobacteria bacterium | reverse complement strand
CTGTTTCTTTGGCCGTCGCATTTAAATCCGATATAAAAAAAACCATTATCGGTATGTTGATTTTTTTTGGGTTGGCTCCAACGGTTTTTGCCGTTTCAGCCGCTTCATTGAAATTCAACAATAATTCGGCAACCGTCTCAAACGGCGGAACTTTTCAGATTCAGGTCATTGTCGACCCGGGCTCAGACAGCATAAACTCGGTTGACGCCTACATCACTTATGACGGAGCCTTACTTAAGGCAACCGGAGTTTCGGCAGGATCTCTTTTCCCGACCGTGACCAATGATGTTGCCTCGTCGGGCATAGTATATATCGCGGGACTTGTCAATGACCCTGCCAATTCGATTTCAAGTTCGGGAACATTGGCGACAATCACTTTCCAAGGTCTTAAGGAAGGTTCAGGAACGCTTGCCTTCGACTGTGGCTCGTCAAAAGTCGTAAAAAATGATCTTAATGCAACCAATGTGCTGACTTGTTCCGCAAACGGAACAAGCGCAATTACTGTCGGGGCCGGTTCAAGCGGAGGGTCAGATCCGACAGCAACGCCAACACAGAATGCCGGCGGATCGGATAATACGGGAGGCGATACTGAAACTCCCACAGAGTTGCCGCAGACCGGGATCTGGGATAATGTTGCTATGCTTGCAATTCCCGGAGCATTGTTGTTATTATTAGGGGGAGCATTGAGACTGATATTATGAACAATCCCAAAGTAGCCAAATTTGCAGCAATCTTCATCGGCATAATAGTCTTCATCGGCCTATTGGTTCTGACATTCCAACTCATCGGCACCCGTGCCGCAGATGTTGAGCCGAGAGATGTGGTGGTTTCCAATATAGAGAAAAATTCGGTAAAGATTTCATGGGCAACAGGTACGGATACGCAAGGAGTGGTTGAATACGGAACAACACCCACGGCCCTCAATTTTTTTGCCCCAGAAGCTGCCAAGGCGAAAACGCACAGCCTGGATTTGACCCTTCTGTCGCCGAGCACGACTTACTATTTTGATGTGAGAATAGGGGATAAAAAGTTCGACAATGGCGGAGTGCCTTGGACTTTTACAACAAGAAGTACGGAAGGGTCTACTGTCACGACTCCCACTGTTGCCCCGACAACAGCTGCCGTTTCAACTCCGACTACGGCCGTTGTTGGAGGTACATCACCCACTCCCATCCAAAGACTTGAGATTCCGGACAGCAGCCAAGGTTGTAATGAGACTGACTGCAACAAAATCAAGGACAAATTAGGCAAAGGTTGTTCGACTCAGGATTACTTCAAATGCGTGAGAGCTTTAACTCCGACTCCTTGAGATTAGATAACTCCTCCGGTCAAACTCATCGGGACAAGTAAATTAGTGAAGAACGAGACTAATGGCGAGAGAATTCTCTGCAGCATTGAACTTCCTCCGATAGGAAGTATCATAAGGATCAGAAACAACATTCCGTACCTTTGCAGTGAATACCATTCGCGAGCTTTTTCAGGAGACAGAATGCCGCCCACGATCTTGAATCCGTCAAGAGGGTGAATGGGTAATAAATTGAATACCCCCAAAAGAATATTCATTCGTATGACAGGAATGAAAATAAGAAATCCTATAGTCGATAAAAAATTAAGATCAAAAAATATAAACACTTTAAGCAGTATAGATAATATTAAGGCCAATAATAGATTGGATATAGGACCGGCAATTGATATGATAGCGGCATCACGTCTCGGACTTTTTAAGTTGTAAGGGTCGAATTCAACAGGCTTGCCCCATCCGAACCCGAAAAGCATCAAAAACAGCATCCCCATACCATCAACGTGGGCCATTGGATTGAGTTTAAGACGACCCTGAAGCCTCGGAGTGGGATCGCCCAAGTGGTCGGCAGCCGCGGCATGCGAAAATTCATGAATCGCAATGGCCACCAAGAGCGATGACAGATAAATCACGAATATCAGGGGGTTTGAAAAGAGATATGACAACATAGTTATTGTTTTTACAACTCTAATATGATATCATAAAACCTTGTTGGCTACCTGCACTTGGACCAGATTGACCTGGAAAGTGGTAGGAGGTTTATAAAGCCACATAAAACACTATGCAAAACGTTTGTTATCACTGCGGAAAAGGCGTACTTTACGGACGCACTCACACCCATCACAGGGGAGTCGCCGGAGGCAGATGGAAAAAAAGAGCTCCAAAGAAACAAAAGATTTTCAGAGCTAACCTGATAAGGCTTGCTATAGTCGAAAACGGAATAATGAAAAGAGTCAAGCTCTGCGCAAGCTGCTTGAAGAGAGTTAAGAAGGATATGAAAGACGGTGTCAAGCCATTTGTCACTTTGTATTCGACCAGGAAAACGGCAGAAGTCGTAAAGAAGACTGAAAAAGTTGAAAAGAAAGCAATCAAAAAGTCAAAGTCCTCCAAATAACTTCAATTATTCAAGAATTTTTTTATTTGTCTCCTTAAATCCGCCAAAACATCCCACGCTCGATCCATGCTCATTTTCAATTACGTAGTCGTCAGGAGGGCAGGGAGCGCCTTTTCTGGTGACATAGACTTTATAGCCGAGGCAATTATAGGTTACCCCCTTTTTGAGGTTGTCTTTGGGTTTTTTTGTATAGAGATTGTAGGTCTGGCACTGGTTGGAGTTTCCATAGCAATAGCGGTTAACCAACTGCCCATTCTTGTATGATGAACACCAATAATACGATTTACCTTTTTTTATCTTGGCTTCCGTATTTATGGAGTTTGACACGACGTAGTATGCGAGTCCGGCAATCGACAGCAAAGCGACGCAGCTGAGGATCACAATCTTGGTCAAACCTCCTTTTTTTTCCTGTCTTTTTTGTGACTTCTTCATGTGTTTTTAAATGTCCGACATCCGTTTCAATTCACCGTTTTTTTCCTCAAACAAAACTCCGTTCTGTTCAATGACACGATTCGTAAACACAATACCCTTGAGGTGATCCATTTCATGCTGGATTATAACAGCCTCAAATCCCGTAAACCATTTTTTATAGGTATTGCCTGTCAGATCCTGATATTGCAAATGGACCTTGCTTGATCTTCTGACCGGTCCCCAAATTCTCGGAATCGAAAGACAGCCTTCCAATTTATCATTCTTGCGCTTTGAAACTTTTGTCTTGGAGGAGTTATCAACCAATTCGAGTATTTTCGGATTTATAAAAACCCTGGTCTCGGCGGTCGGTCCCTTCTTCATGAGGAAAATCGAAAGCCCCAATCCGACCTGGTTGGCAGCAAGCCCAACTCCCTGGGGGTCTGACTGGGAAACCAGGGTTTCCTCCATTTCAAAAACAAGGCTTTTTATCTTCTCGTCAATCTTTCCGACTTCTTTTGTCGGAGACGATAGGACCTGGTGGGGGACGGAAACGATTTTAAGCATATGTTAGAGATATTATATAACAAAACACTCAAAGCCACGCCTGTGGTATCATTAAGTACACATGAAACTATCCCTATGTCTTGCCGTTTTTAACGAAGAGAAGAATATCCATTACCCGCTTGATTCGTCCTACGATCTTGCGGATGAAGTCATTATCGTCGACGGAGGATCTTCCGATCGCACAGTCGAGATTGCCAAGTCCTACGGCAAAAAAGTTAAGATAATAGTTTCCCCGAACCCGAAAATGTTCCATATCAACAAGCAAAAAGCCATTGAAGCGGCCCAGGGTGAGTGGATTCTTCAACTGGACGCCGATGAGGAGCTTAGCGCCGAATTGAAAAAAGAAATTCTGGAAATCATCAAATCCGATGTGAAGCCGGCAGCATTTAACATGCCGAGGAAGAACTGGTTCCTCAGCAGGTTTCTCATGAAGGGGGGCCAGTATCCGGACTACACGATAAGGTTGTATAAAAATGGTGCCGCTAGATTTCCTTGTCGGGATGTCCATGAGAACGTGGAGATAAATGGCGAGCTCGGATATCTGAAGAATCCGCTTCTTCACTACGCAGATCCCGATTTTTCGCGGTATTTGCTGAGATGGGACAGGTATACGAGTCTTGAGGTTGAACGCATGCCTAAAGGCGTTAAATTGAATTTTTTCAGGTATTTCGTATGGCTTCCCAAAACAACCTTCCTGATGATGTATTTCCGGCATAAAGGTTTCATGGACGGGTTCCCGGGATTTGTATTCTCCCTTTTTTCCGCAATCCGTTTTTGGGTAATCTATATCAAGTGGTGGGTTAAAACTTCAAATGCCAAAAAATGAGCAGGCCTCCATTACCGAAAGGATCAAACGCTTTGGTCGGTTACAGCAAAGAACTTGAAACCGAAAGCCGCAGGGGGAATCTTGAGCTTGGAATGGCAAGGCTTAAACGCGCGTATGCCGAAGGCGATGGGAAACTGGATGTCATGAGTATCATGTCCTGCGTGGGGGATGATGCTTGGCTGAAGGAAAATTTGCCCGATCACAAATTCAAGACCGGTGTGGGTAGATTCGATCAGGATGGTTTAATCGCGGCGCAACTGGCCTGGCTCAAGTTCCAGTCCGACCCCAAAAGCATAACTCCCGAGGAGAGGGCAAGCATCGAAAAGTTTGCGGTGCACGCTGCCGACTTCATAGTCATGGGAATCAAAAAAGAAAAACCCGTTGAAATAGTTTTCCCGGAATAAAGAAGACATCTTTTGTTAAGCGTTTACCTTGAATTCAACAACATCCCCGTCCTGCATAACATATTCCCGTCCGGCCATAGTGACCAATCCCTTTTCCCTCGCTCCGACCCAGCCGTTAGCATCGACGAATTTCTGATAGGGGATAACGTCGGCTTTTATGAAGTGCTTCTCAAAGTCGGTATGAATAGTTCCGGCCGCCTGTGGAGCGGATATGCCCTTTTCGATTGTCCATGCCCGTGCTTCAAGCGTTCCCGCAGTCAGGAAAGAGATGAGTCCCAATGTTTCGTATGCTTTTTTGATGAGGCGGTTTAACCCTGACTCCTGAAGATCAAATGCCTTGAGATACTCACGCTGTTCATCCTGATTGAAGGCAACGATTTCGGCCTCCATTTTCGCGCATAAATAAATGTAGGAGACTTTTTCACTTTGGACCCTCCCAAGAACCTCTTCGATTTTTTGTTCGGTCTCAGCTTTGTTCTGCAGCTGGTTTTCCGAAACATTGAAAACATAAATGACGGGCTTTGACGTCAAAAAATTCAAAGGTAATATTATTTCCTTTTCCTCTTCCGTGAGGGACTGTGATCTGACGGGAATGCCCTTGTTCAAATTCTCCCTGACCTTCTTGAATATTTCCCAGGCGGCGATTGCCTCCTTTGATGCCGCGCTTCCCTTAGGCTCCCTCTGCTTTTCAAGGGTTGATAAGTCGGAGAGCATGAGTTCAGATTCAATCGTCGTCATATCAGATTCAGGATCTATCTTGTCGGATACATGGGTGACATTTGAATCTTCAAACAGTCGGCACACGTGGACAATCGCGGCGACTTCCCTGATGTGGGAAAGGAATTTGTTTCCCAACCCTTCGCCTGTCGATGCCCCTTTGACGAGCCCCGCAATGTCATAAAATTCAACAACGGCAGGAACTATTTTTTGAGTAGCTACAATTTTCGCAAGAACCGTCAGACGCTCATCCGGAACTTCAATTACGCCTACATTAGGCTCAATAGTGCAGAACGGATAGTTGGCGACGTTGGCAACCTGTTTTTTAAGGAGGGCATTGAAAAGGGTTGATTTTCCGACATTGGGCAATCCTACTATCCCGATTGAAAGTTTCATAGACGATTATTATATCAAGTATTAGAGCCTTATTTGATCATCAATATTGCGGGGTGCTTCTACGCTTGATAAATACGACAACTCCAAAGACGAGAGCAACCAAAAGCATCAGGATAAGTGCGGTCAATATAAACGAATTGGAAAGGGCCTTTTTTGAGGGGGACGCGGCCGCCTGTTTTTGCTGTTCGGCAAATGCAACCTCTTCCGAAATAGGGGAACCATCAATATTGGTTTTCTTGTCAGGGATCAGTTTCTTTCCGTTTTTTGTCGCATTTATAAGATTTATCTTATTTTCCTTTAGGTATTCATTATTGTCTTTGGCGAATTCGTAAGTGTGGTAGGTTATCTTTTGTCCGCTTGGAGAAACGACTTCAATCGTGAACTGCATTGTCGGGATATTTGATGGGGATATGACAAAATATCCGTTTTCATTAGCCTTCGTTTCGTAATATATGCCGCCCGTTTGTTTCAGTTTAAGACGTATTACGGCGTTTGGAACAATCTGCTTTTTCACGTCATATGCATAACCCTCCATATAAGACAGGATAGGGTCGACTATAATTTTACTCGAGGTGGCCGCCTCAACGTCAAAACTGAAAAATCTTCTCAAGAAAGTAAATAGATCCCCCGTCAGATCAGCCTTAGTGAAAACGATCTCAATCGGTGCGTTCTGGGAAACTACCGACACCGGGACCTTCACTCCGTAGTAGCCGGAATGATTTGCCTTCTGGCTTCCGAGCTGCTGGCCATCCTGTTCGATGCTGACGAATGTCAACGGATGGGAAACCTTTCCGTCGAATGAATAAACTAAATTATCCTTATTGAAGTCATAAAACATGCTTACGGGCTCCTCGGCAACGTACGGGCTGCCAAGGGGCGTCAAAGGTATATTGCGGCATTCGGGATCAGGCGCCTTTCTCATTACTTCGTTATAGGTATCTATTATCTCGTCGATTCTCTCTCCCGGTTTATACAGGGAACAGAAACTTCCATTAGTGTCCTGGAAAACATAAACGTTTTCTGCGTTCGGATGCAATTGGGGATCGGATTCGAACTTATAGCCTTTGGGTGGCGTCACGACGAGGGAGTAGGTTCCGGCTTGTACCGAGTAGTTGAACACACCGTCAAGTCCGGTCGTCAGATCATTTACGAATCCCGGAAACTGGACTTTCTTGCCGTCCTTGTCGAGAATCGTAACGGTTGCGCCCGGCAAAGGTTCGAGACTTTTTGCGTCAAAGACAATCCCGTATGGATCATGATGGGTCCAACTGATTTTTGCGCAGTCGGTTCCGGAATCGGCAGGAAATTCGAATTCAAATGTTCCTTGTTGCTGTCCGCCTTCCTCAAAAACCCCGTACTCAATATCGTTTTTCTTTATTATTTCAATCCCGTAAAAGCTATACGCCCCTGAATTTGCCGTTGTTCCGTAAACAACGGTGTCATAGTTGACGACCCCGGTTGAGTCCGAAGTTTGCTTTGATCCTTCAGTCGATGTCCCCACTTCGTAAAATTTTACATTGATGATTTTTGTAAGGTCGGTATTTGCAGCTGCCCCTTCGTTAATGATCACTTTCTGGCCGGTCGAGTTCTGGATTTCCAAATCGGAAAAGAAAAGGTAGTCATCGTTGGTTTTGTTTCCGGTGCTGCAGGTTTTGCCTTGGTCAGTGCCTTTGCAGGC
>CAZVQH010000015.1:0-10895 GCA_964629205.1 uncultured Gammaproteobacteria bacterium | reverse complement strand
TCCTTACCCTTTCTTATATATATTTTTTTATTCATTTTAGTTTACGATCAGCCAATTGAACTTGACAGGTAATGCGCTTATGCCGCTTGAGGAAACTTTGAAGTAGGGTTTAATTCCGACTACTTTTTTGACGACCGTCAGCTGTGACGCTTGCGGATAGTCGGATGTAGCCGTGAGATAAATAAGTGAATCGTCTTTAATGTTGTCATTGTAAATGACCACTTCGGAAGCATTTTCGGGCAGTATTGCTATACCGGCCGAGGAACTCGCCGTTTCAATCGCCGGAGCAAAAAGTCCATTAATCTCAAAATTCTCCGCAGCGGCAATGACGGAGCTTGAAGATGTTGCCTCCATATATTTGTCGTTGACAGCCAGACTGTCGACGGCGAGCTTGTTTATATTCACGGGATCGCTGTCGGTTAACCCATTTATCTCGTTCGTGCGTATTCCCGCTTGGGCAATCAACTGGCCGCGGGTAGTGATCGTGCCATCTTTTGCCATGGTGATTGACCCGTCAAAAAAGTTGATTCTGGAGAGTGACGAAATATTCAGATCCCAACTCAAAGCAAGAATCTTATTGTCCTCGATAAGCATGTTTCCGGTTGATATTGAGTTTGAAACAGAAAGATTGTAGAAGTTAGCACTCCCATTTACCGTTAAATCATCGATTGTTACGGATGATAAATCTGTGGTATTGGAAAGGTCAGTCTGGTCTTCCGGATCGGGGATAGGCTCATTTTGGATTTGGGCCAAGAGTCTCTGTATGTCATTGACGCTTGTTGCCAGATATGACGAGTCGCTTGCCGTCCGGTTGAGCCGGTTCTCAAGATCTGTCAAATTGTCGGACTGGATCTCCCGCGCCGTCAGTCTGCCGGAAAGGCTGGCTTCATTACCCCGGAATTCGCTTGCAGTCAGTGTTCCGGCAACCGTGGCATTGTTGTCGATCGACAATGAATCGGCAACCACCTGCCCCGAAAAGGTTGCGTTGCCGGCTGAGTCGATGGTCGTTACGACCTTACCTTCAAGCCCTTTGATTATTAATTTTGCCAATTGCCCCCCTTGTGTAGGATTATTCTTGCTGAGGTCAAAGATAACGTCGGTGTTTTTCGGTTTTATCTCGTTCGTTTCTATTTTGTTTATATCGGCGGAATCGGTCACTTTGATGTTTTGGGTTTCACTTATGGGGGAGGCTATATTTACAGATCCCAAAGCGAGCTGGACTCTTTCATCAATAAACTGTTGGATTGTTTTTCCGGCAACTGTCAGATTTTGGACGCTGATATTTCTTGCGACAAGCATATTCTCAACAACCGCATTTTGCGTTTCCACGTATCCGGTCAGGATTCGTCCGAATACGGCATAGGTTGCATTTAACGCCTCATCAACAAAATCACCCGTAACAGTGAAAAACGAATTACGCGTTTTGAAATCCGCAAGGTTTCCGTTGTATGTGACATTATTGTTATTGATCGTTGCCGCGGAAACAGTCGGGGATATATACTGATTATTCAAGTCTCCATGGTCAGTCAGAACGAAACCGATTACAGGATCATCAGTTTCTCTTATGTTCTTCCATTTCTCGGCATCAAACCTTGGAGATGTCAATCTATAGCTTACGGACGTTGGTTTTGAGGAATAGATCGTCAGTCTGAGATTATCCTTATCAATATCGAACCAGGTTCTTGTATTATCCGCGGCTGTCAGGAGTACGACGAGATCTTTGATGTTCTCCTTGAGTTTTGATGTTTTGGCGAAAAGCCACAAGTCACTTCCGTCCGCTTCGTTGTTGAAATCGATGATCTTTCGATATCCGACTCCAGGAACGCGCTCGGAAGTTCGGACGACTCCCGCAGTTTCTTCCTTAACACCCGTCATGGAAGCAATATAGGTGGCATATTTTTTCCCGTTTATGGTGTAGGGAGGGTCGATCGTGCCGGCATTGATTTTTCCGTCACAGTTTGAGCCGGTTCCGGTTCCCTCCACACATAGTGAGGGGGTCGTTGTGTCATTTGAACCCTTTATGGTGATCGTGTTGTATGTGCCGCCGTTATTGGAGCTTATCATCGGTGATCCGTCGGTCATGAAAAGGTCTCCGACCATTGTTATATTTCCTCCCAAGACACTGGCGCCTGCCGGGTTCAGGAACCAGGTGCCGGGGCTCGTCGTGTCATAGAAGGCGTCAGCAAGGATGTTTCCGGCAACGTGAAGCTTATAGCTTGAGTTGGGCGTCGCCGTACCTATACCTACATTGGCAGCCGATGTATCCACATACAGATGATTAGTATTAACCGCCAGATCTCCGGTTGTCGATAGGGCGATGTTGAGGTTGTTTCCCGCATTCGGAGTGACGGTTATGGCGCCCGTTGAGGTAAGATCGCCGCCATTTAAGGCTAAATCACCCGAAGTTGTGATGTTTCCGGTTGCAGCCGTGACCTGGAATGTTCCGCCGACATCAAGATTTCCCGATGAATCGATCGTCAGTCTGTCGGCACCTGCTGTGCCGTCTCGGATCACAAATTTATCGGAATCGTCGCCTTTCATCAGTATCCGGTATTCGCGGTCTCCACCCAGAATCAATCCGGATTGAGCCCCGGCACCGGCTTCTGCAAACGCAAAGGCATCGGTTGCCCTGTAGATGTGGAGAAGCTGGGTAGGATTGATTGTTCCGATTCCGACATCTCCCGACGAGTCGATTCTCATTTTTTCGCTCGATCCAACCGAAAGCGCGAGGGTGTCAGCTCCTGGACTGTAGTAACCGGTATCGGCATCTCCGCTGAAGCTATAGGTGGGGGCAGAATCTGACCCTAGGCTTCCTAGTGCCTGACTGAAGTTGATAAGATTATCGCCGTTGAAGGCAATATTGCCTGATGCGGCATCTATTGTTATATCTCCCGAATCATTTGAGATGCTTGAAGTTGATCCTCCAATAGACAATTTTGTTGAAGGAGTATTGGTTCCAATTCCGACGTTTCCTATATCGTTTACGTAGAGTGAAGGATTTGTAGTGTCTCCACTTTGAGCCAATACCGAGAAACGGCTTCCGGTCGTCGGGGAGACGGAGTAGGCGGTTGGAGCGGTTGTTACCTGGGTGGACGAGCTGAATCTAACCCAATATTTGGTTTGACTGTTTACAGCTGTGGTCTCCCAATCGGTTGGTGCCGTAAAGGTTACGGTCCCGTCGGTTGTCAAGTCACTTGTATTGTCGGTAACGGTCAGCGCTGTCCAGGAAGACCCATCCCAATATTCGGGAACGAGTGTTACGCCGGCACCAGCTGTCACGATGTCAAAAAACATGGTCGCGAATTTATGGTCAAGACCGACATAAAATATATCATCCGACGGATTTTCAAGCTCCAAAACTTCAAAAGGCGTACCTCCTGACGATTTAGCCTCGTTCGTATTATTTGCGTAAGTGCTTACGCCATCAAAAGTATAGACGAAGTCGAAAGCGGTTGGTTTGAAGCTGGCGATACCACCATCTGCCAACAGGAAATTAGTATTGTTGGCGCCGTCCTTGATTCCAAGCATATCGGCAATATCATCCTGTTGTAATGTTAATTTTTCGGATGGGGTAGTGGTTCCGATCCCGATATCTCCGTTGCTGGTAAGATAGAATCTTGAGATGAGGCCGGCATTGCCGCCAACGGAATTCCTTATATTGAATGTTCCGCCGTTTAAGATATCAAGACTTGTCGCCGGATCGGCACCAAGGGGGGCGGTTATGGCCAGATTTCCCGAGATTGAAGCGGTTGGGTCTCCCGAATTCACATTTAAAAAGGCGAACTTTGCCGAGTCGCTGGCGGTTCCTCCTATAAAAAGATCGACCGTGGAATTATCAGGGAATATGGCGCCATTAAGAACCGACCATGGGCCCGCGTTTTCGCTGCCGTCCACATCATACCATGATAAACCTCCCGATCCGTTGGTTGCCAATACCGCTCCATTTACTCCATCAGCTCCCGGCCATGTATATGTTACTCCATTGAATTGGGTTGATCCGATATTCGTAAGATTGCCGCCGGAGTTTATCCTCTGCGTACCTCCGGTTGCGACCGTATTGGCGTTGAGGTCTCCTGAAGCGTTAAAGTTGTATGTAGTTGCTCCTCCGACCGAAATTCCATTACTGAACTGGGTATAGCTGGAAACACCTGTTATGGTGTTTGAGTTGGGGAGAGTGATGGTTCCTGAGGGCAAGGTAAGATTTCCCGCAATTGAAACACTGTCGTTTAGGGATATGGTTGTTGAGGCTGAGGTCAGCGTCAAGTTCCCGGAAACATCGTCAATTGCATGGGCGACTCCATCGACTGTCATAATACGACCGGAACTATCGATTCTAAAAAGATCTCCGTTACCGACCGTGAATAGGGATGCCGGGGAAGAGTCTCCGATTCCTACATTTCCGCCGTTATCAAGCACAAGTTGATTACTTACCCCGTCAACATTTATTACAAGATCTCCGGCTGAGGTAGTTTGAAAGTCAGCGTAAACAGTTCCGTCAGCCTGGGTCAATCTAAGCTGAGGGTTTGCGGCATCCAAAACGTCGAGTTTTCTATCCTGGCCCGTAGTTCCGATTCCGACATTTCCTGAGGCGTCAACGGCTAGAGCTTCAACCGAACCGGCAGCTACACGGAGTGGTTTGACCGTTGAGGAAGCCCCGGTTGCCAGATTGAGGAGATATCCGGTTCCGTTTGATGAAGCATCCGTCGTGAGTGAAAATAAGTTATCGGTCCCGGTCCCGGTATCCCAGTTGAATTCGCTTATGTATGTTCCCATATTAAGAAGCAGATTGGCGGTTGGAGACAATAGATCACTCCAAACAGAGCTTCCAGATCCGCCCCCATCAAGACCTTCCCAGGTGTTTCCCGTATGGCAGATTTTTATGGTTTCGTCGTTTGCATTGTAATACATATCCCCGGGAGAACACGTTGCCGGATCTCCGGTCGTTGACTTGCCCGCAACATTCCAGAAAGCATAGTCACCCTGGTCTTTTATGGCGGCCAACGTATTCGTACCATCGCCAAAGTTTATGGTTCCGGTATTGCCGATGTCAAAATTAAAGGTCGTAGCGGTTGAAGTGATGTCTCCGCCATTTATTGCAATATCACCTGCAGTCGTAATGTTTCCGGACGCACCTGCGACCTGAAACAAATCTCCGTCTCCGACCGTCAGGGTAGCTGTGGGGGTGAGGTCGCCGATTCCCACATTTCCTCCGTTTGAAGCTGTGTCGACAAACAGTCTTGTATATGTACTCGTATCTCCTCCTGTCCTTAAGCTGATTGCTCCCGATTCGGTTGCCTGAAGCGTTATGTCTCCCGCACCTGCCGATTGGATAGTTGTGGCATTGGCACTTGATATTGTGAAGGTTGATGAAGCGTAGCTAGAATTTATTTCAGGGTTTGAAGCGGCAATTAGCACATCACCTTCGGAATTGATATATGGAATGGATGAAGGTCCCGTACCAGGGGGGAAGCCCTGCAGAGTTTCGGCATTGATGGCATATCCGACATTGGCAATTTGCTGTCTTGGGGTCATTTCAGAATCGGAGGCTACTGTGACCCCAAGATACACATTAGGGTTTTCCGTAAAAATCTCAGGGTCTATTTCGCTTCCGCACAAAGCATTGAATGTTGAACTAGGAGGTGTTGGGGAATAGCCAACTCCACCAACCAGAACGTTGATTATTCCGTCCTGATCCGGCGTCAGAGAGCAGGCACCGGCCGTATATATCGGCGTACCTCCGGTTGAAACGTTGTAAAGGTTGAAGGTGACGTTTGTTGCGGTTGTTATGGGATTGCCGACAGTATCGGTGAGTCTGCCCTGAAAGGAAAGGATTCTTCCGGCACGAGTAAGACTCGTCGGGAAGGCTAAGGACGTGGGAGCCTTGGCAAAAAATTGATTATATATTCCGGCGCCAAGCACAGCCATAAATACAAGGGCAATTATGAGTCCGATATAATGCTGGAGGCCGAATCTGGGAGGTGGTTTTGCTTGAGTCTTAGGTATTTCCTTAACGGCTGGCTTTTTTATCCTGATTCTTTCAAATATTTTCATGCTGCCGGCTCGGATTTTTGATAATAAAGATTCTTTAGGGCCTGATGAAGCCTTATTCATATTAATCATAATGTCATCACTCGATGATTCATCGTTGATGTTCGCTATTTTTTTTGCAGGATTCTCTTTCATCCAGCCTTGAGAAATACAGAAGGAGCAGAGCTTTCTTAAGGTGGAAAGCCGGCGATTGATGGTCTTACGGGGAAGCTGGTTCATGAAGAGGTATTTGCGGTATTCAAGAACGAGGTTCTTGTCTATGGACTCGGGTTTTGGCGATATTGAGTTCATCCAGCCTATGAAGTAACGCAGATCCGATAGATAGTTTTTGAGTGAAATGGGGGATATATTCTCCGCAATCAAGAATTTTTTAAATTGTGGCTCTAGATTATAAAGATTATACCCTTTTCCCATACACTCTCATAATAAAACAATAATAATAAGGAAGTCAAGAGGTGTTTAGATGATATTTTGATATAGTTAATAAGGTTTCATCAACCGATCCTATATATTAATTTAATCGCATTTAATATAATTACCGCAATATTATTTTGCTTACGCATATATATCAAAATATATCGTGAGTCCTATAATAAAATAGTTGATATAATATTGACAACGAATTAGGGATTATAAAATAATTGTCGGTTTAAAGTATGTATCCTTGAGAATAAAATTTCTTAGTCGAAGCCCAACCAGGAGGGAGTGGAATGATTAATAAAATTAGCACCTTTTTATTAGGAAAAATTATTTTTTAAGGAGTTATATTTTTTTTACAGCTCAATTAAAGGCGAAAATGGTCAAATTATCAAATAAATGCTTATTCTGCTAAATTTTGCTTATTCAATTACGGGTTATTTTATTGCTCCGTTTAGTATATATGGTGTCGGAATAGGTAAATAACCACTACCTATAGTATAAAACAGGGTGTTGTTGACTTTGCCCACATAAGCCGTTATCATGGAAATTGATGAAAAAGACCCTGCCATTTTTGTTGTTATTAGGCATCATTATGATAGGGTTTACTGTGCTTTTTGGGCTTTATGAAGTGAAGTTTTTCAATAGTAGAGCATCGGTTTCAAGCTCTTCCTTCTCTCCTGATAATTCATATGTATTTGTTACACCATTGACAGCTAGAGCTAACGGACAGGAAAAAATAAGACTGACGGTCTTCGTTCTCAATAATCAGGGTTTAGGTGTTTTAGGAAAAAAAGTGTTCATTCTTCCAAATGCGGCCCTCAATATCGAGACTATTCAGGGCTTGACAGATAGCTACGGTAAGGCATATTTCGATATTTCCGCGAATCAGCCCGGAGAGTACTTCCTTGAGGTTAAGGCTGATGATACGGCCCTAAACCAGAAGGCCCACTTAAGTTTTAACTAGAGGGTGAGGCTCCCTTATAACCATCGACTCCTGAGGCACCAACATGATGGCTCGATTGATTCTTGAAGGATGAGTCCAGTACCTAAGCATAAACCAGGCAAGATAGACAATCTCAATCGCTATAAGTATTTCGAGCAGCCTTGATTTTATCATTTCGATTAAAAAAATAAAGAAGCGCACAATAACCATCCAGACAGGGTATATTTGGAAGTTGAGTTTGATACTCTCGGCGGAATTGCGATCCTTAAAGTCGGTCTGAGCAAAAATCCTGAAAGATTGCGCTGATGACGAAGGTAGGGAAAGGCTAAAATTGCCCTTAGAATCGCTCTTTGCGGCCAGTGCAGGGAAAGAGAAGGCCTCTACTGGCTTGATTACACTTAAGGACGGACCTTCTTTTGTGAAAACAGACAGATCGATTTCACTATTTGGAACGGTTTGTCCTGATAGAACGACCTGATCGTCAATATAATAGACTTCCCGATTCAAAGACAACGTTGGCGGGATTATTACCGGTCCTATAGACACTGTGTATTTGGTCGGGAACGGCGGGAGGCAGACAGGCGAGGAAATTCTTCCCAATTGGTCTTTAGAGCTCAAACAAGCCTCACGCGGCGAAAAAGGGGAGAATCTATTGGCCATTTCGAAATATCCGGTCGAGTCAGCTATAGTCTCGTCATGGATACCTTGCCCATTGAAAGTGACGACAGCAAAAGGGGAAGTGTATCCAAAAAGCGTGAATCTGTAGTCACCTATTGCTACCCAGTTGATAATCTCCTCAGGTTCGCGAGTTTGAATCCCTGCAACATCGCTTGAATTCTGGTTTTCAGTCGTGCTGTAAAGGTGAAGCAGTTGAAACGGCAAAGCAAAAAAGAACAAGGAGATTATCAAAAAACGTCTCATAAGATCAGTATATCAAGTTATTCCCTTTTCTTACGAAGTGCCTCTTTTAGTTTTTCAATTTCCGCCTTCTCCTTTTCCAACTCCTGTTCAAGTGTCGATTCCTTTGAGGATATGCCTTTAAACAGATTCGAGAGGGCTATATATATGATCGCCAAAGTCAATATGACGGCAACGGCGACTCTCCATGGGAATACCCACACATAACTGCTGGCTGTCAACGCCTGTCCCTGGGTGCCATATGAACCGGCTAGATCGATCTTATATCGGCCAACCATCCACTTGCTTCCCAGCTCGGTTTCATAGGTACGCGAAGTGTCCGGGAATATGTTTTGTGCTTCAAGCGTTTTTTGGTCCGTCAAGCCTCCGAATAGATTGGTCATGCTTACGACTCCGTTTGGTTTGACATGGTAGTCTCCGCGGTTGAGAATGTCGGTTGTTACCTTGACCGGCCCATATTCAAAAAAGTAGGGGGCAAAAAAACGGGAAACAAGCGATTTTTCGGTTATCGGACCAGCCACCTTCATGTAAACCAGGGCAGCAATTCTTGAAGTGGTTCCTACTCCTGCCTCTTCCTGGTCTCCCAGACTCTGGGGGATGTTTGATCCTTGCTCAAAGAATACGGCGACGTATCTTCCGCCCGGTCGGGCATCCAGGGGGACGTCTATTGTCGCCTGGAGAGAGACTTTGTCGTGCGCGGGCAGTGTTGCCCTGTCATAAAAAAGAGTAAACCAGCTTGAAGCGGCGAACTTTGTCGGCGCATCTGCGGGGTTCTCGATAAGTCTCGGCGTACCCTTACTATCCTCGACAATGAAGTCGCTTGATTTGAAAAATCCGGATATGGGATCGTCGGACTGATTGTAAAAGTTCAAGTTTATGGTTGTTCTTTCGCCCGGATTAACGGTAACTTCCTGTCTGGCGGGCATAACCATAAGGGGAATCGATGTTTGTGCGGCAACAGCGCCACTTAAGGCAAAGTAAACCGCGTAGACCATGAGCATAAAAGCAGAAAACCTGATGATGTTTTTTTTCATATTTAAAACGACGCGGTAGCTGTTAATTTAACTTTGTTGTAGTAGTATCCGGCTGGCTGGGTGGCGGAAACATTGAGTCTGTAGCAAAGATATGTCTGACTTGATGCGACCGGACCCGAATTGTCCATAATCGTCTCTTTTGCTTCGGTTGCTTCCTGATCCGGGAACTGCTTGGTTGAGAAATTGGCTCCGGCTGAAAACGCCGCGTCCGTTCCTGAAATGTCGGCCAATGAATAGCCTAAACCGTATTTGGCAGTGCTGGTCCAGTCGGCCGCCGTGTCGTGATCACAGGCATCTCCGTCGCAGGTAGTGTCTTGAATACAGCTGTCCGCCTCTCCGGCGGATGCTCCCGAACACACGATTCCATTCTTGCCCATCTGGTCGTTTTCATCTACCTTGACAGTGTATCCCGCATCGGCGTTCGTCGATACGGTAACTGTTTGGGCTGCCTCCATGAATGATGCGAAGTTTGATATGACTCCCCACGGAACGGCGGTTGCGGTAGTCGTCACGTCGGTTGTCACTCCGCAGGCCGATGTGGAACTGCTTACTCCGGCAACTGTCAGGGAGAGTGTCTCATCAACCGTAGCCGAAACGAGGACTCCCTCAATTACGGCTACTTTTATATTGCTTTCGTCAAGCGTATTATCTCCTCCGTCACGGGTTTTGACATTAAGCGTATATACATCGGCAACGCCTTGTGTATGTCCGGTTGTTATGGGGGCAGGGTTTATGAGCTGATTGCTCACGTCTCCCACAGTTACCGTTATTGTGGATGAGGCCGCACATGAATCGGTATGCCTATCGATTACGACCGTGTGGTCATTGCTTGCGTCTCCAGCGTTTACAGCCGAAACGGTCCAGTTATTGTTACAACCGCTTGATGAAACCGATATATCTCCTGTCCCAACCCCTCCAAGATCAAAACCGTTGGTGGCGATTGATGCCGCCGTGTCAGGAAAGTAATCGTTAGTCACAGTATTAAGGTCGACGGCAGGAATTGTTATATATATATCGCCGCTTGAAGGAACCGCGTTAGCCAGGGTAAAGGCGATCGTATGAATTGAGGACTGGGTTGATATTACGTAATCATTCGCCCCTAAGGCTGTTCCGCCCAAGGGGGGAGTAAAGTTGAAGTTGGTGCCGTCGATAATGTTTGCGACCGTATAGGTTGACTGGCTGTAACAACCGTCCAGGGTCGCTCCGGCAAAACAGACGACGTCATTGGGAAATAAATGATCAGTGTCGTTATCTGCGTTGCCTGATCCATCAATCGCAACTATGGAGGCGCCGGCTCCACCCGACGCGACTCCTGCCCGATAAGACATGCGGGCGTTACTTAAGGTATCCGATGCGTTGGTGAAGTTTGCGGTCTCGCCAGGAATCAAGGTCGGAATCTTGAAAAAATAAAGGTAATTAGCCTGAAAGATAACCAACAAAAAAATAATTAGTTTTCGCTTCATAAATTTTATTATGAATATATATAGGAAATTTGTCAACAGTAAATTGTAAGAACGAATCTCTTACAATTT
>CAZVQH010000014.1:716-10942 GCA_964629205.1 uncultured Gammaproteobacteria bacterium | reverse complement strand
GATTTATCATATAAAGTTAAATTTTTAATTTGTCAACCAGCTCCTCCGCGTATCCCGTATATGTATCGGGAGTCAAGTCCCTAATTTTTTTATCTTCATAGAGCCCTAAATCATTAATAAGATTCCTGAACATTGCCTTATCCATAATGCGGCCGCGGGTCATTGACTTGAGCTTTTCGTAAGCCTTGCTATCATTTTTGAGCCTTAAGGCGGTCTGCAGAGCTTCACCTAATATTTCCCAATGATCTTCAAGCTCGCTCTTCAAGAAATTTTCATTCGGGGAAATCTTACCCAAACCGGCAAGGATGCTTCTCCACCCCAGAATGGAATAACCTAGTGCTTCTCCGAAATTTCGCCTCACTGTTGAGTCTGACAAATCCCGTTGCAGCCGCGAGGAAGTGAGTTTTCGTATAAAAAATTCCAACATACTGTTTGACATCATTAAATTACCTTCCGCGTGCTCAAAGTTGATCGGATTGACCTTATGGGGCATTGTCGAGGACCCTACCTCCCCCTCCTTTTTCTTAAGGATAAAGTGGGAAAGCATTATCGATTGCCAGATGTTTACGGACAAGTCAACCAGTATGGCATTAAGCAGATATACGATTTGAAAAAACTCCATCCAGTTGTCATAGAAAAGAATCTGGGTAGTATATGAGTTTGGAGTCAAACCCAGACCCCCGACAAACTCACGAGTCATCCTGACCCAATCATACTTAGACAGAAGCAGTTTTTGGGCGTTAAGATTACCGACGGCGCCGGTCATTTTTCCTTCAAATTTAAATTTCTTGAGCTTGTCCGATTGTTTTCTAAGCCTCAAGGCGTAATTGGCAAGCTCTTTACCTACGGTTGTTGTAACGGCGGGCTGACCGTGAGTCCGGGCAAGCATCGGAATTTTTTTGTAACGACGGGCCAATTTCAGCAATTCACTGACTAATCCATCAGCCTCCCCGACGGCAACCTCTGTATTAAAATCCTTAAGCATCAAGCCATAGGCAAGATTATTCACGTCCTCCGAGGTCAATCCAAGGTGGACATACGAGGAAAGCTCACTCAACCTCAACTTTTCAAATCTGTCCTTGAGGTAGTACTCAACCGCTTTAACGTCATGATTTATATTGCTCTCTAATTTCTTGATTTCCGAATAATCTTCCGGGCCAAAGCGGTCCGACAGATCATTCAGGGCAGTGAGTTCACGGGTGCCCAATTTTTTTACAATCCCCCACCCGGATAGTTTTTTAAAATATTCAATCTCCACCCTGATCCTATACCGGTAGAGCGCGGATTCCGAAAAATAGCCGGACAGGGATTTGATTTTATGATAATTCCTCCCGTCTAGGGGAGTGATTGCAAAGGCCTGCGAAAGATTTGCTGCAGGAATATTGTTCATGTGAACGCACTAATTTAAACAGACTTGATAGAATTAGTCAATGGTATTTTATATTGTTTTTACGGCAATTTTATTCATTATTATTTTTATTTTTTCCTCTCCGCGTCTTTCCCCAATCCCCTATTTTCCCTCAAACAAAAAGGATATGGACATAATCGTCAAATCCCTCGATCTTGCCGACAACCAGTCGGTCATAGACCTTGGCGCAGGTGACGGAATCGTGGTTTTTGAGGCTGCACGAGCGGCTTGGATTAGGAAGTTGAATACCGATTTTGTTGCCGTTGAAATCAATCCGATACTGATTGCGATTCTTCACATAAAGCGACTATTGCACCCCAACCGACTAAAAATCAAAATAATCAGGGGAGATATTTTTCGCATGGATTATAAAGGGATTATTGCAACCAAAAGATCCCTCACTTTCTATCTGTATATATCGCCGTGGCATATGGAGAAAACCATCAACAACATAAGCCGGCAGACAAAAAAATATTCTGTCGTATCCTATATGTACCCCGTAAAATCACTCAAAAGCAGCCGGAAACCAAAAGCCGGAGTGCATTCAGTTTTCTTTTACAGCCATTCTTGAATATAATTAATTATATATGGACCTTCTCTTGCGCCTTGATCACACTCTGACCGTATTCCTGAAAGGAATTTTGCCCCACACCCCGTTTTTTGACCTGGTCTTTTCGTTTTTTTCCCTCAAGGGAAATTCGATTTTAATCTGGCTTATGGTTATGGGTTTTACCATCTATCTCGAAGAACGTAAAAACCCCGGCGTAAGCCAGCGAGATAAAAAATTCACTTTTGTTTTTTTTACCTCATTCCTTATTACTTCAGTATCCAGCATATTTATTTTCAAAAATATTTTTCATCGCATGAGACCGTACAGTCTGGCTGAAATGGGCGCCGTTTCAGACATTTGCCCTGCCGACTTTTCCTTCCCGTCAGCACATGCTTCAACCGCTTTTGCGGCAGCGGCGGTTTTGACATACTTCGATCCGAAGCGACGATTGTTCTATTATTCGGTTGCGGTTTTGATAAGTTTTTCGCGTATCTATCTTGGCTGCCATTATTTCCTCGATGTTGTTTTCGGAGCTTTACTTGGGTATGCGATATCTAAGTTAGTGTTATTATTAAAGTTAAAAGTATGACCTCGCAATCACCTAAGGAAGTTTTGGTCCTCGAAAGGCTGAAGACCGCCCAAAAAGGTGGCCTTTCTCCTTCCCAGGTCGAAATTCTTCATCTTACCCACCGTAAGTTGGTCGACGCTTCTGAATATTTTTCGAATGGCAATCTTGGGCATTTCAAAATAGAAATCGCTCCGACAATAATCGATAATTTCGGAAAAATCGAAAAGGAGGCGGGAAATAAAATCCCCCTAGCCGACTATAAAAAAGTTTCGGAATCGGGCAGTCTGGCGGAGGTCGTCTCCTATTCATACAAGGAAGGCTTCGATAGGAATCAAACTGCGGATGTTCTTATGGGGGTTCTTGGGGAACGGTTTACTAGAATCTCTGCCCTCAAGGACCGGGAGATATCGATTGCACCAGACAATAACTTCTCTCTTCTTAAGCCTGACGAAAAACTCCGGAACATCATGGACGAATGCAAAAAATTCAAACTTGATTTTGTCGATAATTTTTATCGCAAATATCCTGCATATCTTGAAAAGATCAGGGACACCACCAATGTCGACACCTTGACCTTGATCAGACTTAAGTTCGAAAAAGACCTAAAGGATACGCCCGAAGACCGGTACGTCCGTGACAGGCTTACTGCCGTTACCGAAGCAAAAATAAAAGGCTTTAAAGATGCGGCCCAGGCAAAATTAAAATTCAAGGAGGTTCAGAGCCGCAAGGAAAAGTCCGAGGAATATTATAGAGCTCTTGAATCGGCACTTAGTTATTTGAGGTATTGCTATCCGAATGAAGAGATCGGTAAGCTGGCAACGGTTGCCGAGGTAGCTATCAAACAGATTGCTAAGGCCCGGGACCGACTGAGCGAAGTTACGGATTTGTTTGCAGCAAGTCATCAATTGGCCGAACTGTTTTGGCCTATCAGACTTGGAAGAAAAATAACGGATCCCGGATCTTTGGGACTTAATAAAAACACTATTGAGAGGTTTTCTTCAACTATTTTCGACAACCGTTTGAGAACAGAATCGGCCGCCTTCTGGTTTGAAAAACAAACAAAACTTATGCCCTCCTACGAGCTTTATCCGAATCTTGTACTTGTCAGGTCGATCGAAAGTCTTCTTTCATCACACGCCAAACTTTACGGATCCGGAAAGGGTGACCGTCCCGTCAAAATAATGATTCTTGTCAATGACAATACTTCCCTTAAATTAACTTTAAGTTCCAAATCAACCTATCACGAAATTGTTTCCGCCCTCCAGAAAACACCCTTCAAGAATGCCGATCTATCACTTAAGCAAAAATACGTCCTGAAAAAAGAGTCATATAAACCGAAAAGCCGATCGAAGGAATACCGGGAATTTTACGAACATAAAGAAAAACGGAAACTGAAACTTTTGGGCCGCGAGTTCAAGTTGCCAGTCGAAAAGCAGGTCGAGGGAGACTATGTGGTCAGATTGACTACCCATTCAAGAAAATATACTGAAAGCAAAAATTCCCCGTATTCCCTTTTCTCCGTTGATTCGCATAAAGCACTCGTTGATATCGATCTGAACCATGGTCGGGGCATCGACATTTCCATGAAGCTTGCCCACCGTCACTTTGACGGACGCATGGCTAAGCCTTTTTTCACCAATTTTTATTCCCTACTTGAATCAAGTCATGAAAGGGATATGCGGGAACAAATGACCCAACCGCGCCTTGAAGTCATTTCCCAGGCAAAACCGATTAGGCAGGATGACCGCGTCATCTCAAACGCTCCCCTGTTTGAGGCCAATGCTTCAGTCAGATATGACGGAAACTATACAAAATTCAAAATGACAGGGGCGGAAAAACAGACGATTTCTCCGAATGTGATCAGGGCGGCGACGTTGTCTCTGGCCAACGGTGCCGATGATGCCCATGTCCTGGTTGCCGCAAACACTCCTGCCCATACGGACGGTCCCCACGACAACGTCCAACCGGTAATAGTTTCACTCCATCCGATAAAGCGACTTTATAACGCGTATAAGCTGGCCGAGGCCCAAGGCAGGGAAATTGTGTTCAAGCGGGAGGAAGTTTTTGAGGTTCTCAATTGGATAAGCAAAACCAATGAGGCGGTTGAATACGCAAAAAAGGGATTATCCGCTCCCGCCGTACTTGCGGCACCGACCGGCCATGCCGAGAAAATAGTATATGAAGTTTCCAAACCTCTCCACCGAGGCGTCACCCTCCTTAAAGAATCGTCGGGAATGTTTTCTCCCCTCCCGGACTTATCCGCAAAATCCGAATTCGACGACATTATTTTCTATACGGCAGTTGGGGATACTTACGGGAAAAAGGCTGACCTTCAGAAACCCCATGCGAATACCGGAACCATAGGTTACAGCCAGTCGATGAAAGAATCCGGAGGACGACAGGAGACCCAGGCATTTTATTCGATAAGAAAAACTCCCCAACAGGCTCAAACCGCCTTCTCCAAGTTTGTAACCGATGAACTCCTGGCACATGATAAGAAACGGGAGGTTAAGGAAAGGAAAGCCCTCAAAGCATTGAATTCGCTTATTGTGGATTGGGAATCGATGATACTGGGAAAAACATCCCTCGAAGATTATGATGAATCACTTCTTTACGCCTTCAATCAGTTGAGTAAGGACTCGGTGTGCGGATACAAAAATCTTGAAAGTATGGGAATAACCAACTACCAGTCCCTTCAGGGAAGATTGAATCTTGTCCTGTCCCGGGATGCACGGGAAACCATCGACGTAAAAAAACTGGAAAAGGAAAAGGCGCTGCTATATGGTTTTTTGACTGCCATCAATCGACAACCGTAATCTGACCGCGGTACATACCCATTCCGCATGAGAAATTTATGACGCCTGTTTTTTCAGGAGTGAAATTTATCACATTCTCCCCCGGTTCAAACACTTTTTGTATGTTTATCGATGGCACGACAAAATACGCCTGACAGCCGAATACATTTTCACCCTTTATAACCCATCTGACCGGAATCCCTTTTTTTACAGTAAAGGAGTTGGGAATATAACCGGATGCAACCACCCTCATGTTGATAGTCTGGACTCCGTTTTCGGTAGAGGCGATATTGCCGCCGACATTGGGTTTGGAACCAGTCGGATTGATGTTTATGTTATAAAGCGACAGGAAATTGGAAAAATAAACAAATCCTATGATGAAGACTATGACTCCCATGGTTTTCATGAAGTAACTGTAAAAAGTGGTTTTCGTAAAAGACGCCAGACCTCCTATAAGCATCAGGGCCGGGGCCGTTCCCAAGGCAAATATCATCATCGTTAAGGCGCTCATAACGGGCGATGCCAACCCAAGCGCATAGACTTGAATCGCCTGAGTAAATCCGCACGGAAGAAAATAAGTTATTGCCCCCAATAGAAATGGCGCTTTCCGCGGGTATCTTGTCAACTTATGTTCCAAGCCCGCAAAAATAGCTTTATTTAATCCTGACGGAATAATGCGGCCGATTGACAGTATCTTCGCCATATCCAAACCCAAAAGAAGCATAAACACGGCCGAAAGAAGAGTCAGCAAGGGACCGAATTTCGGATTGGTTATAAGCGCCTGGCCAACCAGTCCCGCCAAAAACCCGAAAAAGCCGTAGGAAACGATTCTTCCCCCATTAAAAAACAGGGATTTGGAGAAATTATTTGCGCTTTTTCCGACGGTTGAAAGAAAAAGCGCCCCCGACGTTGCCATGCATGTTGAGGTTGAGGCAACAAGCCCCATAAAAAAAACGCTGAAGAAACTTAAGGTGCCGGTAAAATTGAGGTCCGGGATCAGTCCGAGTTCGCCCGCGATCATATACAGGATAAAGACTATCGAAGCTATCGCAACCGCTTCAAAAATTCGCTTTGACAATGGTTCAATCTTCGCAGTCTCTCCCTTGCTCCCTATCCTGTATCCGAAAGGTGCGATTTTCCGGTTTATGGATTCCCGGTCCAGATTCCCGGTATAGTGGACTTCCACCTCCTGATTCCTGAAGTTGGGATTAACTTTCCGGATATTCCCCTGTTCGGAAAATTTGTCACTGATGAGAACTTCACATGAGGGACAATGCATCCCTTCCACATATAAAGTTGTTTTTTTAATTTTCGCCATAAATCCCGTTACCACCAATATTCAAACTATCTGTGGTAAGGGAAAATCTAACGGAAATTATTTTCCTTTTCCTCCCCCATGGGGCCCGCATCCGTCACACATAAGATTATTTTAATTTATAACGGTTTATTTTCGTTATAGTCTGACTCGCTTTAAACCCAGTGAATTCAAGACAACCGAAACCGATGAAAAAGCCATTGCGCCCGAAGCCAGAATCGGACTTATCATACCCATCATGGCAACAGGCACTAGGACAATGTTGTAGGCAAATGCCCAAAAGAGATTCAATTTTATAGTCTTCATTGTTTTTGAAGAAAGTTTCAATGCGGAAACAACCGACATCAGGTTTTTATTGATAAGGGTTATTCCCGCCGCTTCAATCGCAACGTCGGTTCCGGTTCCCATGGCTATTCCAATATCTGCCGCAGCCAGAGCCGGGGCGTCATTAATTCCGTCTCCGATCATGGCAACGATTTTTCCTTCCGACTGGAGTTTCTTGACTTCTTTTTCCTTGTCCTGAGGCATAACTTCGGCCAATATCCGCTTGATGCCGAGCTTTTTGCCGATCGTTCTTGCAGCCGCCTGATTGTCCCCGGTAATCATAACCGTCGTAATCCCCATTTTATTGAGTGCTGAAACCGCCTCAGGGGCGCTATCTTTTATGGTATCGGCAATGGCGACTATCCCGGCTAATTTTTCCGATATATAAACGTAAACGACGGTTTTGCCTTCTTCTTCGAGTCTGACGGCTTCCTTATTTTTTTTGTCTTTGAGGAGTTTGCCTACGTATACCTTTTTACCGGCTATCAACCCTTCGACACCTTTACCGGCAATTGAATGGAATCTTGAAACTTTGTCAAGAGTTAGTTTTTCTCCCTCGGCTCTTTTGACAATAGCCTCCCCCAGCGGGTGTTCTGAGTTTTTTTCGATAGCCGCAGCCAACCTTAACAGATTAATGGCATTATTGTTCTTGTCGATTGAGATGAGATTGGTGACTTCAGGCTTTCCTTTGGTTAGAGTTCCCGTTTTATCAAAAACTACCGTATTCACTTTATGAGCTGTTTCGAGACTTTCGGCATCACGGACCAATATCCCGGCCTGGGCACCTATGCCGGTTCCGACCATTATCGCCGTTGGCGTGGCTAACCCCATGGCGCACGGACAAGCTATTATTAAGACCGCTATCGCATTGAGCATCGCAAGAAGAGCTGCCGGATTTGGACCGAAGACATACCAGGCGGTAAATGTGACAATCGAAAGCATTATCACGATAGGAACGAAATACGATGAAATTATGTCCGCAAGCCTTTGAATCGGAGCCTTGCTTCCCTGCGCTTCCTCGACCAGTTTTATTATCTGAGCAAGCATGGTATCGTTACCAACTTTCGTAGCCGTGTAGATAAACGATCCCGACTTATTCATTGTCGCGCCGATAACGACATCACCCTTATGCTTATCAACCGGGATGCTTTCTCCTGTAACCATTGATTCGTCAATTGCCGAATCCCCTTCCAGTATTACCCCGTCGACCGGGATCTTTTCCCCAGGCCGGACGCGAATACTATCTCCAACCCTAACTTCCGATATGGCAATATCTATTTCCCTTCCTCCCCTGAGGATCCGGGCGGTTTTTGCTTGGAGACCGATGAGTTTCCCTATTGCCTCGCCCGTCCCCGCCTTGGCTTGAGCCTCAAATAACCTTCCCAGAAGTATGAGTCCTATTATGACTGTCGAGACGTCAAAGTAAGGCATGGCCTCTATTTTGAGACTCATGAAAAATTCCGGATATAAAGTAACGAATACGGAGTATGTAAAAGCAACCGTTGTTCCCATGACGACTAACGTGTCCATATTGGCCAGCCGACGTCTTATCGAGTTTACGGCTGCTTTGTAAAAATCCCAACCCGCCCATAGCTGGACTATTGCCGCCAAGATCATTTGAACGTAAAAATTCCTCAAAACCAACGGCGCAAACTCCATAATTCCGGGAAAACTTCCCCAGACTATCAAGCCTCCGATACCGAGACTTATGATCGTTTTTGTTTTAAGGTCCTTTAGTTCTTGCTGTTTTTCCTTTTTTATCTTGTCATCAAGAACCTCCGACGCCTCAAATAATGCTTCGTACCCGACGCTTTTTACGGCATCATGTATTAACCGCGAATCTATGGTGCCACCGGAGATAATAGTTCCTTTGCCTGTCGCAAGATTGACAACCGCCGATTTGACTCCGGGGATTGCCTTTAGGGCTTTTTCATTCGTATAGACACAGGAGGCACAATGCATTCCTTTGATGGCAAATGTCTGTTTACTCATATTATCTTTTTATTTGACTATCAATTCTCCATAATACATTCCCATTCCGCAGGAAAAATCGAATTTTCCTCTCTTGTCGGGAGTTATATTAACCTCCGTCTTCTCATTTAAAGGTAGAAATTTCCTTACCTTGAAATCGGGAAGCGACACCTCTTCAAGACAGGGACTGGCGTCGCGTCTCTCAAAAACAAGCGTTGTTGTTTTTCCGTAGGGAATGGAAATGCTTTCGGGTTTATACCCTCCTTCAACGATAATCTCAACCGTATCCCCGACTGGCTTAAATGTCTTGATTTTTTTCATGAAGAAAAACCAATAGGTTAATATAATTCCGAAAACACCCAGTATTGACACCAGTAGCTTATCCGGAGTCATCCTTACTTTCTTTTGAAAACTTCAATAACTTCGGCGACTTTTTTATCCAAATCGGCGTCTGAGGACATGGAATTTCGCACGCATGTTTTGAGGTGGTTTTCGAGTATCAGTTCATCCACTTTCCCGAGCGCGTTCTGAACGGCCTGGGACTGTTGGATAACGTCCAGGCAGTATTCCCCTTTTTCGACCATGGATATGACCTTATCCAGATGACCGAGGGCAATTTTCATCCTGTGGAGCAGATTGGCTTTTCTTGGATTATTCATAATTTTTATATCCTCCCCCCTAGGATATAAGGAATCAAGAATTTTGTCAAGGGCAAAACTATGAAAACTAAAGTTTAGAGCCTTGTATATTGAATTTTTTTGTGAGCAGGTCTATAATAGGCACAGCATGGCAAATCCCAATTATTTATCTCGACGAGACTTCCTTAAGCTTACGGGTCTTGGTGCGGCAGTTACGGCAATATTGACCGGCTGCGGGCCCGCCGTCGCCACCCAACCGACCGAGCGCGGAACGGAACCTCTCAGGCCTGGCGAGTTCAGCCGTAAACCGTTTTTTATGGTGGCCGGTGAGCCGACAGTAATGGATGATCAGACATTCGACATGATCAGGGCAATGTCTGAGACGTTTCCCCTGCCGTCAAACGAGCTTCCCCTTATGGGCCGAAAAGATGTTTCGCCGTTTATCGCCCATATGATGGGAGACTACATCCGTGTATCCATGCCTTACGCATCCGGCAAAAACGGAATCATGCTTAGGGGCCCTGCCAGCCATGACGTTTCATACCAAAGGGACGAAGTTACCTCGGGGGTATTTTTCGACAAAGACCGGAAGGTAACTGTTGCAGTCACTGACATGACTGCCCCGGACCCGAACGACGCCCTGACCCTGAATATCGC
>CAZVQH010000014.1:0-706 GCA_964629205.1 uncultured Gammaproteobacteria bacterium | reverse complement strand
GAATAAGATGTCGGCGCTTAGCATCCCGAAGGAGATTGATGATAATTTCGCGGTTCGCCACACAGCGGAAGTTTCTGGGATGGTCAATCCCCATATCCCCGGTGACGCCCGGTTCATGCATACGGTTGGAGGCTATCTTAATCTTATCGGGGACGTGATGACCGGAAACATGCAGCAGCAAGGCAGGCCGCTTGAAGAGATATCGGAGGCAATCTACAAATCAAGGATGAAGTGGCTTGAACTGGTATTCTCGAATGCCTCAACGGTCGACGTCATCAAGGAATATTACAGAACGGATCTAGGGTACAATCTCGACGACCCGGATGTCGAACATCAGATCTTCGAATACGTCAATTATCTTTTGGGAATAATGGATAACTACAGGGAAACCATGAAGTATGTGAAAACACCAGAAATGGCAATGGCGGTTCTTCAGTCAATAAACGTTTTCGACCGTTTGGTCCGCAACCCGACAGACACCGAGGAACAACGAGCGCAGAAAGAAGCTATCCTTAATGGGTATAAACAGCTGGTTGAAGTTGTTGATGCAGACATGCCCCACGGAGATCAGGGTAAAGGCGTCTGGGAACTCAAGGATATGACCACCCTGGAACAGGAAAAAAAGGAATTTTGGATCAACATCCCCCAGGAGAAGCCTAAGGCGGTAATCGTCCAGAAAAAACAGGATTACGTTGTTAACAGGAAT
>CAZVQH010000013.1:0-11373 GCA_964629205.1 uncultured Gammaproteobacteria bacterium | reverse complement strand
ACCTAAGGAAATGGCTCTTGAGCTTTTCAAACCATTCCTTCTTCATGAAATCATCATTCGCGGATTGGCGCCGAATATAAAAAGCGCCAAAAATTTCCTCGAAAAGAAAGAGCCCGTTGTTTATGACATTTTGGAGCAAATCACCAAGGACCATCCTGTCCTTCTGAATCGTGCCCCGACGCTTCATAAGCTTTCAGTCTTGGGTTTCTATCCGGTTTTGACCGACGGACATGCTATCAAGCTTCATCCGACAGTCTGCGCCGGATATAACGCCGACTTCGACGGAGATGCTATGGGTGTCTTCCTGCCGCTTTCTAAAAACGCAATAACTGAAGTCAAAGAAAGAATGTTGCCATACCACAACCTTCTCAAACCGGCCGACGGATCCCCGATCGTCCTTCCGAATAAGGAAATGGCTTTGGGTTGCTATTACCTGACAACCATGAATGCCCACCTTAAGGATAGCAAACCCGAAGATCTTCATGCATATTCTTCAGAGTCTGAAGCCATCAAGTTCTTTGACCTTGGCAAAATCACATTAAGGGAGCCCATTCGGGTTAAAGTTGACGGAAAACTGATTGTTACCACAATCGGCCGCCTCATCTTCAACCAGACAATTCCAGCAGAACTAAGATATATTAATGAAGAAGTCAAGGCATCAGACATCAAGAATTTGGTTTTGACAGCCATGAAGTTGTTTGATAAAAAAACGGTTGGGGCACTCATAGACCGCGTTAAAGAGATCGGTTTCTGGGCAGCTACGATTTCCGGAGGTTTGTCAGTATCCATCTTTGACTGTGAGCTTATTCCTGAGAAAGATTCCATTATCAAAGACACGGAAAAGGAAATCGAAAAAGTCCGCCAGAACTTTGAACAGGGATTGCTTACGATTGAAGAAAAAAAGCGTTATTCAAATAAACTTTGGATTGATACGACGGAAAAATTAGCAGACAAGACATGGAATCAGCTGGATGACGAAAACCCGGTCAAAATCATCATTAAATCAGGAGGAGCCCGTGCTTCGCGTGAACAGCTCAAACAGCTTTCAGCCATGAAAGGTTTGGTTGTTGATCCGTTGGGCAAGATTATTGAGGTTCCCACAAAATCGAACTATAGGCAGGGTTTGTCAATTTTTGAATACGTAATTTCAGCCCGCGGAGCCAGAAAAGGTCTTACCGATTCTGCTTTGAAAACAGCCGACGCCGGTTATTTGACAAGAAGACTCGTCGACGTTGCCCATGACATGATCATTCGTGAGGAAGATTGTAACACCCAGGACGGGCTCACAATCTCGACCGATATGGTTCGCGGAGACAAATTCAAGGAAAGAATCAAGAATAGATATACAAGCGCCGACATTCATAAGGACAATAAGGTCTTAATTGCAAGAAATACTTTACTTGACCAGGACAACATTAACCTTATTGAAAAGAACGGAATTGAAAAGATTTCGGTCCGTTCTGCTTTGTTCTGCCAGTCCCCTTACGGAGTCTGTCAGAAATGTTACGGCACCGACCTTTCAACCAACCAGAACGTTGATATTGGTGTTCCGGTCGGAGTCATGGCCGCACAATCGGTCGGCGAGCCGGGTACTCAGTTGACGATGCGTGTCCGCCATTTCGGAGGTATCGTAATATCAGACGTTACTCAAGGTTTGCCGCGCGTCGAGGAATTGTTTGAAACAAGAACACCTAAAGTCGTCTCTCCGATCGCTGAGATTTCAGGAAAGGTGTCGATCCAGGAAGATACGGAGAAAGAAGTCTATTCGCTTAAAATCTCGACAAGTAATAACGATTCAGCTGTCAAAGAGCAGGAATTTGTTATTCCGATGTCGCAGAAACTTAAAGTCAAGGATGGAGATTTGGTAGCTTCGGGAACGGCATTATCCGAAGGATATCTTGACGTCAACGATGTCTTGTCGATCAAGGGACTCCGTGCCGCCCAGATATACTTATTGGATGAAATCCAAAAAGTATACGAATCGCAGGGAATTACCATTCACGACAAGCATTTTGAAGTCATAATCAGGAAGATGAGCGACAAGGTTATTATTGAAGACGAGGGAGATACATCGTTTATCAAAGATGAGGTCGTTTCCAAGATAAGATTTGAAGAAGAAAACAAGAAGGTCTTAGCCAAAGGTCAAAAGCCTGCGACCGGAAAAATATCCATTCTGGGTATAACACGGGCCGCGATCTATACGGACTCATGGTTGTCAGCAGCCTCGTTTGAGCAGACAACGAATGTCCTTTCAAACGCCGCCATAAAAGGCCAAGCGGACCACTTGTTAGGATTGAAGGAAAATGTTATAATTGGCAGATTAATTCCTGTTACCGCAGAGTTAATCGAAAAATATTACGGTAAGTTTGTTAATAAATATGCCGACAATCAACCAACTGATCAAAAAGGGACGGAAAATGAGGATCCGAAAGTCTAAAGCAATCGCCCTCAAGAATAATTTCAATTCCCTTAAACGCAAATATCTTAAGGTTAACAATCCTTTAAAGAGAGGCGTTTGTACTGTGGTCCGCACAATGACACCGAAAAAGCCGAACTCGGCTCTTCGCAAGGTTGCCCGTGTCCGTCTTTCAAATAAGATGGAGGTAACCGCTTATATCCAGGGTATTGGCCACAATCTGGCAGAACACTCGATCGTCCTGGTCCGTGGAGGCCGCGTTAAAGATTTGCCGGGTGTTAAGTATCATATCGTCAGAGGAAAATTTGACGCCGGAGGGGTCGATAACCGCACTACTTCGCGCTCAAAGTATGGAACCAAGCTTCCAAAAGTTAAAGCAGCCTAATAATTATTTATTTAAAAAAGTAAAATGCCAAGAGGAAATTATAAAAGATTGAAAACTGCTCCGGATAAAATTTATCGGAGTCTGGAAGTTTCCAAGCTTATAAACTACATTATGGTCGACGGAAAGAAGTCCGTAGCCGAGCAGTTGGTTTATAACACTTTTGAAACTCTAAAAAAACAGGGACAGGACCCCATCAAAATATTTCATCAGGCAATCGATAATGTCTCCCCTATTCACGAGGTAAAGCCGAGAAGATTGGGAGGCGCTTCATATTTGGTTCCGATTGAAGTAAGGCGCGACCGCAAATTGTATCTTGCCCTTAACTGGATTGTCAATGCGGCAAGAACCCGCTCAAACAAGGAATTCCATTCTTTTTCGGATAAACTTTTGGCTGAACTTACTGATGCCGCCAAGAACATCGGTGCCGCAGTAACGAAAAAAGCCCAAACAGAAAAATTAGCGGAGACCAACAAAGCGTTCTCCCATTTGAAGTGGTAAACCCTTATGGCACAGCAAGCAATTGTTACTAAAAACCGTAATGTTCCCTTGGATAAAATCCGAAACGTAGGGGTCATCGCCCACATAGACTCGGGTAAAACCACAACGACGGAAAGATTTCTTTTTTATACGGGAAAGAGCTATAAGATCGGCGACATTGATGATGGAGATACGCAAATGGACTGGATGCCGCAGGAAAGGGAACGAGGTATAACAATCGTTTCGGCCGCAACAACTACATTCTGGAACGGAGTCCGCATAAACATAATTGACACTCCGGGTCACGTTGACTTTACAGCCGAAGTGGAGCGTTCTTTGAGGGTTTTGGACGGAGGTGTTGTCGTATTTGACGCCGAGGAAGGCGTTCAATCACAATCTGAGACAGTTTGGAGACAGGCCGATAAATATAAAGTCCCCCGTATCTGCTTCATCAACAAAATGGATAAGCTGGGGGCTGATTTTGACGCAACGGTTAAGGAAATAGAAGACAGATTGGGAGCTCATCCCGCCGTCATGGTTTATCCGATTGGAAAAGAACAGGAATTCAAGGGAATTATTGATCTTTTCACATTGGAAGCCAAATATTGGGATACAGATCCCCAGGGAATCAAATTCAGAGTTGAAAAGGAAATTCCCGAGGATATGAAAACTGCAGTGATGACTGCCCGTGCCAAACTAGTCGAAAAAATTGCCGAGACGGATGATAAACTGCTTGATAAATACCTTAATGCGCAGGAGATATCTCTTGAGGAATTGAAAACCGCCCTGAGAAAGGCCGTAATCGCCTACAAGCTGATTCCGGTTTACTGCGGAACCTCATTGAGGAATAAGGCTGTCCAGCCTGTTTTGGATGCTATTGTTGATTACCTGCCCTCCCCCGTCGACTTGAAGGAAATTAAGGGACTTCATCCAACATCCAATGAACCGGTCGTAAGACAACTTACCCCTACAGAAAAATTTTCAGCCCTGTCATTCAAGATCCAGCTTGATCCGCACGTCGGAAAGCTTACCTATACAAGAATCTACTCCGGGGTGCTTGAATCGGGAAGCTATGTGTACAATGTCAACCGGGATAAACAGGAGAGAGTCAGCCGAATTCTCCTGATGCATGCAAATAGCCGCGAAGAAATCGACAAGGCTTATGCCGGTGAAATTGTCGCCTTGGTAGGACCTAAAGAATCAAAAACCGGAGATACCTTGGCAGATCAGGATGTACCTTTGATATTGGAAAAAATAACTTTTCCGGAACCGGTCATTTCATTGGCTATTGAACCGAAAACAAAGGCCGATCAGGAAAAACTTTCATATACCCTTCAAAGACTTGCCGAGGAAGATCCGACATTCAAGGTGAAGGTCAATCATGAGACAGCGCAAACCATCATGTCGGGAATGGGAGAACTTCACTTGGAAATCCTCGTAGACCGTATGAAAAGAGAGATGGGAATGGATGTCAACGTCGGTAAGCCTCAGGTTGCCTACAAGGAAACGGTCGCCAAGGCCGTTGAGGATGTTGAAGTCAAGTACATCAAGCAAACCGGAGGACACGGCCAATACGGTCACTGTGTGATCAACGTTGCCCCACTTGGCCGCGGTGAGGGATTCAAGTTTACGAATAAGATCAAGGGAGGATCCATCCCTTCGGAATTTATCCCATCAGTTGAAAAGGGTGTGATTGAAGCTTTGGAAAAAGGTGTCTATTTGGGATTCCCCATGACCGACCTTGAAGTAACTTTGGTCGACGGAAGTTACCACGATGTTGATTCGTCAGATATCGCCTTTAAGATTGCCGGCTCCATGGCTCTTCAGGAGGCGGTCAAAAAAGCCGGAATGGTTTTACTTGAGCCTATAATGAAACTTGAGGTTACAATTCCCGAACAGTTCATGGGAGTTGCAATCGGTGATATATCAAGCAAGCGGGGAAAGATCCTTGGAACCGAAAAGAGAAGCCGAGCGGTTGTCATCAAGGGATTCGTTCCGTTGGCTGAACTTTCAGGATACGCCACCCAGATAAGATCACTTACCGAAGGACGCGGTATCTTCTATATGGAACCCAGCCATTATGAAGAGGTTCCTCAAAGCATCGCTCGAGCCATGGCCGAGAAATAATAAACTTCTGCCTGTATAATTGTAAGATATTATGCGAATCGTAATTTTTTCCGACTCCCATCTGTATTTGCCGGTTGATGCCAAAAAATTGGAATTCCTGAAGAGAATCATAAGCTCAGCAGACCGCGTGATAATAAACGGTGATTTCTATGACAGCTACATGATCAGGTTTGAAGAATTTATTGACTCCGGATGGCGCGAGCTTTTCCCGCTTCTCAAATCGAAAAAAGCGGTTTATATCTATGGGAACCATGATGCCCGCAAGTCATCCGATAATCGCGTTTCCCTCTTCTCCGAAATCCAGGCCGAAAGATATAAAATAAAAACGGATTTGAAGACCTTTATTTTTGAGCACGGTCAAAAAACAAGAGTCACCCCTGACGTTTCCCATAACATTGAGTGGAAATATCTTCATATGGCAATCGTTCTCGGACATCTTATGCGCGGACTTATGGTATCGATCTTCGGCAAACTTTTTCTGAAAATCAGATTTGCGTACAGAAACAAAAACTCCAAAAGAAGGATTATGGAGATGTATAACCCGAAGGAGGGTGAAATTTATATCATCGGACACAACCACTGGGGTGAAATCGACGTTAAAAACCATTTTGCCTCAACCGGCGCCGTCCTTTATGGATTCGCACAGTATCTGACGATCGAGGACGGAGTAATCAAAATGCATGAGGAATGGTATAAATAACCCCCGCTACTCCCCGAAATATCTTTGCTATCGGAGCGACCTAAAGATATAAGTATTCTCCCTATTGACAGTGAACAAATGTTTACTATAATTTATCTAATATGACCCAAGACAGATTATCCCTTCTAAAAAAATTTTTCAAAAAGAACCGCAGGCTACCCTCATATTCTGAAATGCTTTCCCTCTTCGGATTTTCGTCCAAAAATGCGGTTTTCAAATTGATCAATAAATGGGTAGAGGCTGGATTTATCAAAAAGGAGCTCGGAAAGCTTGCTCCTACTCCAAGATTTTTTGCCTTACCTCTCCTGGGCGTAATCAAAGCCGGTTATCCCATTCTGGCGGAGGAAAACAGGAACTATCTCACTCTTGACGATTATCTTATCGAGGATCCCGCATCAGCATTCCTACTTAAGGTCTCCGGAGATTCCTTAACCGGAGTCGGTATATTTGAAGGCGACATTGTCGTTATAGAGCAGAAGAAAGAGGCATCAGTCGGCGACATTGTCCTGGCTCAGATTGACCATGAATGGACTCTCAAGATATTCAGGCGTGACCGTATGAAACGGGCCAGTTATCTTGAAGCGGCAAATCCAAAATATCCGACATTCTGGCCGCGGGAAAACCTGCAGATATTCGGAGTCGTTAAGGCTGTCGTCCGCAAATTGAACTAAAGGCCGATTATCCTTTTTTCCATTTTCCCCTCCTTCATCAGATCCTCTTCTGTTGTTGTTGCGACCGTTTGGTATTCGGCAACCAACTGAAGAACTATTTGCTTATTATCGTGGTCAAGCTCGGAAAAAATATCGTCAAGCAGAAGAATCGGCTTATCCCCCGTTGTTGTGTAATATTTGACTTCATTTATCTTAAGCCAAAAAACCGCCAGACGCTCCTCGCTTCTGGAGGCATAGTGATGGACATCCTTATTGATAATTCCGTTTGAAACCGAAATTCTGAAATCATCCTTCTGCGGTCCGATCATAGTCCGCCTGACCAACATTTCCTTTTCGAATACTTCATCGAGCCGTTTTCTGCTGAATTCATTTTTTACATATTCTATCGAGAATTCCTTAGAGTCCAGTTTCTTGTTGCTATTTAGGTACTCTAAATATTTTTCCCTTTTTCTGGTTATATAAACTGACTCCGTCTCCAGATATTCATCCCAAAATTTGAGTTCTTCCCTGAGCGACGGTACGCTCGTGTGTTTTTCCAGGACTTTATTTCTCCGCCTCAAAGCCATCTCGTAATTAGTGAGCTTTTTTTTGTACTCGAGATCCATAATTGAAATCAGCTTGTTGAAATAATCGCGCCTCAGGGATGGGGGTCCTTTTATTATATTGATCTGATCTGGGGTAAAAAGAACCGCCTTTAATAATTGTTTTGTGTAGAAGCTCCTGCCTTTTGAGGTTTTATTTACAAAAAAGTTTTTTGATGCAAAATTATCCTTAACCCTTATATCGATCTCAAAGACATCTTTTTGACCATCGCGCTCAAATTCGCCGACAACCGAGGTTTCATCTGCCTGGAATTTTATCAATTCCTCCTCCCTCTCTTCCCTGAATCCGTGACCGTTAAGTACGAAAAAAACCGCTTCAAGCAGATTGGTTTTTCCCCTTGAGTTATGACCGGCAACAACGGTTAGGGCAGGACTGAATTCAAACTCATTTTTTTCAAAACTCCTGAAATTACGGAGAGCCAACTTCTTGAGGATCATTTTTTTTACTTATTTTTTTTCTTTAACAGGAATCGGGCGCCAAAAAAATCGAAGGCCGCAATCGGAAGATTGGTAACTAAGGTTACAGTATCAAATGAGGAGAGGGTTTTCTCCCAGTACTTTGAGAAGAAGAAGGAGATGTTGGAGAAATCACGTCGATGGAATAGTACATATAGGGGACTTTCCGGAGTCAATATCTTATGGAAAATGTTTTTGCGGGCTACTCTTATGGTTTCTTTTATTGCCTTCTTTATCTTGGACCTCTCCAAATGCTGAAGTAGATTATAGGAAACAACCAGATCAAAACTATCATCCTTATAAGGAATGTCCGTCACGTCGGCAACTTTTATATATCTCTGAATATCCCGCTCGACCAATTGCTTGGCATAGGGCGAAAAGTCTATTCCGTATGCGTCGATTCCGAAAAACCTGAGCCATTTCACCAAATATCCCATACCGCATCCTACATCCAAACAGTTCCGGGGGTTGATGAATATTTTTATGCTTGCCGCTCTCATGAAGTTGATTAAATTATGATAGGCGCTTCCCCAAAAAGATTCGACCGAGCCTAGCTTATGGCCTCCCTTTTTACCGCGGTAATAATCACGGTCATAGAAACCCGCGTCAACCGCCAGGGGCATAATCACGGTCCCTTTGAAAGGCTCACCCTCAATTATGTTTTCGAGGTTTTTGAAGTCATGCCCGGATGTAACTATTGCCGTCAAGCCTAAGCTTTTTGCCAGTTGGGTTGCAGTGCTGTCGAAGGGGGCATTTAAGCCCGGAGACCATTTTGTTCCGACAATTTTTTCCATTTCTTCCCAGGTTATTTTTTTTATCATTTTGGCGTCTTTATGTTTTTTTGGATCCTTATCATATACGCCGTCTATATTGGAGAGATTTATCATCACATTGGCCTTATAGTCACGGGCAAGTACAACCGCGTCATAATCTGTCGACCATCCCGGCTTCCAACCGGCACCGATTGCGATCGGTTCACTCCAGTCCTCTATTTTTTTTTCGTAATTGATTATTATTCTTGGATTTGCAATGTCCTGGAAAATGGTACGGAGAAGGTGGGCATTAAAACGGGTCGCATGAATTCCCAGCCAGTCCAAATCTTCATCGGCAACGTCTCCTATGACTTCACGGCCAGCTTCTATATACTGTCTGGCAATCTTTCCGCCTCCTGAAACCAATAGGAATCGCCTGCCTTTTATTACCTGGCTTCTTATAAGCTTGTTGAGTCTTGTCAGAAAAACCGTATCTACTCCTCCGTCGGGAACTATCAGACTTCCCCCGACCGAGATGACAATCGGCGGTTCCGTTTTCTTGATAAGCATTTGAGTCTTAAAAAAAACCCGCGTAACGCGGGGATTTGATTAAATCTTCAAGCTAAACTAGCTTGCAACTAATAAGTGAAAAAATAATGTTATAGGTCTCCATATCGTCTATGATTATACATCAAAAACATTTTTAAAACAACCCGTTAAAGGATGCCGCCACCCAACCCGAATATGGCGGTAATTACCCTAACCAAAAGATATGAGGAAATCAGGAGAAAAAAACCGATAAGTCCCGTCGTTATTTTTGCCTGGGCTGACTTTATTTTTTCCGGACTTCCCTGCGATGTCATGTAGTCATAACCTCCCATAATAAGGACAAAAAGCAGGATTATCCCGGATAAGGGCAACAGGAAAGTCAATACTCTGTTTATCAGATCCCCCAGGGTGTTTATATTGCTGTCCAAAGGTCCTTTGATTGATGTTCCGTTAATATTGAGAGATTGGGCAAGGTAGTTTTTCATTTTTTTACGATGTTGTTTAAAATCTTTAATGAGAAAAACAGGCCGGCATTTATTGCGAAAACGTAAATCAGATAATAGCTCGCTTCATTCATTATAGCATTGATGAAGTCCATGTCCAATTTTATATCGAAAACATAAAAAACCGTAAAAACAAGTAGCAGGACGGGAACCACAAAAATAATATCCTTAAGGTCCTGGCTCGAAGAGAACATATTGGAGGATACCGAAAAAATAAGATATGACATGATTGCATTGAAGATTATTCCCTCTCCCGGGAAAATGCGGAAATAAAAAATAAAGAGAAGCAGGATTATCCCCAGAAAAAATGGGGCGACCCCAACCAGTCCGCCTCTTATGAAATCCCGTTTCTCGAATTTCACTTCCCCCAACCTTATCTCCTTTGCTTCATAGGTTGGAATTATGCTGATACTTCGGACGGGAAGCATAAGGGCCAGAGCCACCAGAAAATGCGACAATTCATGGATAATTGTTCCGGGCAAGAGAATTATGGTCACAAATATCAAAACCGGCCTGTCGCTTTTGAAAATCTTTCTCAGAAAAAAAAATATTTCCCTTACCGTGAGACGGGAGAAATAATATATCCCAATTATGAGCGCTAAAAAAAGAATCATATTCAGGCAACTTTAAGCACGTCACCGGCACTCATGCATTTCGGACAAAGGAGGGTGGAATTTTTTACGACTTCGGTTTTGAATTCATTACTGCACTTGCCGCAATGAACCGTTTTGGTATCAACTTCAATCATTTGGGTTTTTTCAATGTCAAAGACCAAATCGTCCTTATCGACTCTTATCCTGACAACATCGGCGGGCTTAGCCTTCCCGGCGATTATCAGATTCGATATCGGATTTTCAATAAGTTTTTGAATCGCGCGTTTTAGAGGCCTGGCTCCGAAAATGGGATCGAACCCTGTCTGGACAACGATCTCTATAACCTCATCCGTGTAGTAGAAACCTATCTCCTGGTCTTCCATCATCTTCGTCAATGCCTTGAACTGCAATTTGACTATCTCGGCAATATGTTCATACTTAAGCGGCTCAAAAACAATTACCTCATCAAACCTGTTTACCAACTCCGGCCTGAAGAATTTAAGTAACTCGCCCATTACTTTGGTCTTTATTTCCTCGAAACTGTCGGGCTTCTTTTCGTTATCCCCTTTCTTTTCGTCACCCTGCGCATCCTTCGGCTCATCGTTTACGCCATCCTTAACATCTCCATCCTTTGAGGTATCTGCGGTTTTATCAGATACTTTTCCGTCCTTTGATTTTTCTCCCTCCGCATCATCCTGCTTTTTTCCACCCTTCTTCTTGGGCTTCTCCTTTACATTTTCGTCTGTTGATTTGGCAACCGGAGACTGCTTTGTCTCTATATTTTCCTGAGCCTTGAGCATTTCCTCCTGGATAAGCTTAGTCCCTATATTTGAGGTACAGATTACAACCGTATTTTTGAAAGATACGACATGCCCTTTGTTGTCTGTGAGCCGTCCGTCGTCCAGTATCTGGAGTAGGATATTGAATATATCAGGGTGAGCCTTTTCGACTTCATCAAAAAGAACCACGCTATACGGCTTACGCCTTACCGCTTCTGTAAGTTTTCCGCCTTCTTCATATCCGACATATCCCGGAGGTGCGCCCAGCAGTTTGGCGACTTCATGTTTCTCCATATATTCGGTCATGTCGAATCTGATCATAAGGTCTTCGCTACCGAAAAGCACATCGGCCAGGGTTTTGGC
>CAZVQH010000012.1:9806-11480 GCA_964629205.1 uncultured Gammaproteobacteria bacterium | reverse complement strand
CCCCCACCCCACCCGCAAGGAACTGCAATCACACCAAAGGTGTGTACGTTCTCATAACGGTGGAACAAGGCAAAGCGGTATTTCGGTCAAACGACGACTGTCTGATGATGTCAGTGAACGGACTGGGAAAACCTGTCTTCGGAGAGATCCAAAACTCTGAAATTGAAGTGTTAGGGCGAAAGTACAACCCACACTATAAATTCACATGCACAATCAACAATGTGCGAACGGCGAGTTGCGGGCTCTATCTCGAAGAATTGCTTTTCACGGAATTTGCGATTAACGATATCGGCTGGACGCATGAGTATAAGCTTGGCGAATATGCACATTTCATGATTTTTGCGACTCAAACGCCGCCGAATCCGTGATATAGTCACACCCTTGAAAGGAGGTGATGCCGTTTAGCTAGCTATAGCGACGCTTATCGTAAGTTGATAAGAACTGGTCAAAATAGCCAAAAGAGAAGGCCAATCTTTTGAATCGGAAAAGCACAGGAACATCGTGCAGAATATAATGAATACGAATCAAGTCAGTAAGAAACTTTCTGAAAGGAAGTGCACTATGCGCAAGAATTTCTTACCCGCCGTCCTGAGTGCAGCGCTTGTGATTGCAGTCCTCATTGGCTCCGCCATTGGTGGTTATTATGCAAACGCAGCGCCCGTCTCAGCCGCCCCCCCCGTATCCGGACCCGGTGCTCCCGCATCCGGTCCCGCCGCCGGTCCCGCCGCGCAAGTCCCTGCCGCGTCACTGAACTATGACGAGACGAATGCCGACGCCCTGACCCCTGGACAGACGCAGTTGATTGCCCTCTATTTGCGCATCCTTGCCCCTATCACGCAAGCGCAACTGGAATCCGCTGTGTCCCAAATCCAAGTCGAAGCCGCCACCTCATCCGCTGTGACTTTTCAAGGCTCGACCCTGACCCTCGACCAGAATCAAGCTTGGCTTGTCTGGTGTTCTGACGCGACTGCGGTAGACCCCCCGGCTGATGTAAGCTTGGTCCACGAGATTTCTCTTCTCGATGTAAACACGCTCGGTCGTGTGTGGATTCAAGTTCCCTTCGCTACGGGTGTTCCCCTGCGCACCGATGACACATGGACTGGCTGTAACGCTACCGCCGGTTTCTGGGCTGTCAAGGTGCATTAACCTGTAACCCATCAATGGAGGATATTTGAACACGATGCATGAGTATGTATCGAGGTCCTCCAAGACATGAGTGTGGTATTCCAAAGTTTTGGGTTTGGTTGCTTTTGCAACTTCAGCTTTCCCGCTGATAAAAAAACTCTTACATCCCCCTCATGTCTTTCCCCATAAACATCACTTGCCGTGATGGTTAGAGGGAAAGAAACTTGACAATCAGTTAAACATTACCTATAATATTATAGGATATATAAAAATATGAAAAAAACAGAAAAACCCTTGGTTTCGGTAATCATACCTGTTTTCAACGGCGCCTCGTATCTTAAGGAGGCCGTCTCGTCTGTCGAGAAAAGTAAGTACAAGAACTTCGAAATCCTGTTGGTGGACGACGGATCAAAGGATACAAGCAAAGTCCTGTGCCGCAAACTTGTCAAAAGGTACAAGAACGTCCGCTTCTATTCCTTCAAAAAGAACCGCGGTCTGGGCCGCGTCCTTAATTTTGCAATAAAGAAGGCCCAGGGTAAGTACATTTGC
>CAZVQH010000012.1:8364-9796 GCA_964629205.1 uncultured Gammaproteobacteria bacterium | reverse complement strand
GCCGCATCAATCAGGACGATATAATGCTCCCCGAGCGTATCGAGACCCAGGTCAAATTTTTTGAAAGAAACCATGATGTCGTTGCCTGCGGAAGCTGGATCAAGCTTTTTGAGGAAGATGGCAGCACCCAGATTGTAAAGTTCCTCAAGACGGATGAACAGATCAAGAAAATATGGCTTCTGATAAGCCCTTTCGCCGACCCGTCAGTCATGTACAGGAAAAGTGCCGTCATCAAGGCCGGATTGTACCAACAGGAATTCTGGCCGGGAGATGACACCCATCTTTGGTACAGAATGGGTAAGATCGGAAAATTGGCCAATATCCAGAAGCCCCTTGTCCAGGTACGCTATCACAAGGGAGCCGCCTCAGTCAAATATTTCAGGAAGTTGACCATAAGTACTTATAAGATGCACCGCTGGGCGCACGAATTCGTCCAGACCGCCCCGCTTTATGTCCAGGCCTTTTGGGTAGTGCAGTTCATTCTCGGAATGGTTTTGCCGGCCGATTTTAACTGGAAAGCTTATAGGATACTAAAAAAAGGTCTGAACTATTACTCTGTATTCAAGGGGTCCCTCTTCAAGGCATTTAGGGAAAGAATAATGGTTAAGATCGTCAGGAACCAGCCAAAAAGATACAGTTTCTCAGGCCAGTAAAAAATAAAGTATTCGCGCGTCCTGCTGTCCCCTATTTCAAAACAGTTGGCATAACCGTTGCACCGCTTTGACTCTGCTGTTTTTCTTCCAGTTATTACGGAAAACACGCTGTCATAAAGCCCCCAGTCCTTATCATACCCTTCGTTGAAATATAAGAGGCTCCCGGATATACCAGTTTCCGCCACACCATCATCTAATTTAACCGACCATAAGGAAGGCAGAATCGATCGTACCGAATAGGGAATCTCCGGATTCTTGTACGAAACCACACTCCCATCTTCAGGTTCAAGTCTTAGCGAATACCAGTCCGTTGGCAGTTCGACAAGATTCAATCCCCCCAAAGCAAGGTAGCCCTTATTGATCGTATCCTGGAAGAAATTGACTTCCAGCCTTGAAGATTCCGAGTCGCTGTAATACCTGGGTTCAATAATTTTTGAGGCGGTCACCATTTTTACCTTGTCACCTTTCATTCCCTCTATGTTTGGATATCCTTGATTGAGCGAGGCCCGTTCTATGAAATAAGTGTCGCTTTTTTTCTTGAGACTGATCAACGGCTGCTGTCCCGAACCGACCCAGTAATCGTACACCATCAGATATGGGCTTCTGTAGGCATAATCGAATGTTTGGGCGAAAGCCGAAAGACATCCTTCCATTTTATTTATCAATACATTTCCCTCCATCCGGTTTATGCGTTGACTGCTTCTGTTGCCGCATGGCGCGATTGTTTTATCATATAAGTCCTTTTCACGATCAAAATAAAATGAATTATTGGAAAGGGC
>CAZVQH010000012.1:1104-8354 GCA_964629205.1 uncultured Gammaproteobacteria bacterium | reverse complement strand
GGAAAGGGCCTGGGGGAAAGTTATTTCAAGATTGGGACTTAAATCGGCGGCAATTCCTTCCACAGGTTGTTGCGGAATCGTGATCGAGCTCCCGCTCACACTCTCGAAAAGCTCCATATCGTATTTTTCAATTGCAAGCGATTGCTTGAAGTCAGAAAACGGAATCGATCCTACCTGAACCAGAACGGGCAACTGATTCGAGACGATAATCCCCTCCCTGATCGTTTGGGTTTCACCATCCCTCAAAAGAATATTCCTATGAAGGTTTACGCAATTTCCGTTTCCCCCCTGATCCATACATATATAGCCATGTGCGGGCTTGATTCCGTGTTCATCGCTTTTTTCTCCATGGATCAGACCCTTGAGACTTAGGTTGTTTTCAACATAGTATCGTCTGTCAGTTTCCTGCTCCGGCAGCGCAACTGACACATCAACAAACATCGGTTCCGCGCAGCTATCAATGAAAAACATATTGTTCTTTTTCTCTAATTTACAGCTGGAAAGCGATGTTTTGTTTTCAAACGAATACGGATTAACGTTCAGTCTATGACGGCTTTCGTAAAGTTCAATTTCAATATCGCTTCCATGAACCATAAAGGAGTTTACGTATTTCTTTTCGGAGTTTAGGGGGGGTAAGCTTGAAAACACTCCTCCGACAGAGATCTTGAGACTGCCGATATTATCTGTCTCCACCGGCAAATCCATAGCCAGACTCTCCAAAAATTTTTGATATCTCTTGCCGTTTATGTCGGGAAGATATCTGTGATAAACATCGAGATTGACCGCCCCGTTTTCGATATTCCCATAAACATCAACCATATGCGAGCCGCTCTGAGAAAACTGGCTGCGGATTACGTAATTGGAGTCTTCCGTATCAAATACGTTGCCGTAAGCGATGGTTACGGTCTTATTGCTTAAATCAGCCCGGTGGTCCTGTTGAATGAACGGCATAATTATTCCCCCGTTTTTTCCTGTTTGAATCGTATCGCCGGCAACTTTATCGTCAAGGTCCGTTTCAAGAAGATTGCCAAGCCTGCCGTCAACGGAGGAGGCCTTTTCGGAAAACGACACCTGGGGACGGACGGAGGGAAGCTCAAATAAGTTCAAGGTCACTCCGCCCGGGGCGCCTTCAACCATACCGATTTCTTTTATCGGAAAAATTTTCTTGTAATCTTCGTAAAAGTCCTCATATTTTATTTCGTAGTTTTCCTTAGATATCGACCCTTTCTGATACAGGTAATCCAAAATTGACTCCGCGCTTACGAGTGACTGCTTGGCGGTATAGTTTATATTTTTGGGAAATACCGTTGATGATATCGAACTGTCCAGAAGTATATACTTTATCCCAGTCTCAGCCAACAGGCTCAGGAACCTATTCCCCAACCTTTCCCGATCCTCATTGCTTGCAACCCTGTAAAACTCAGTCAGAAGAGTGTTAATCTTGCCATGCAGATAGACGTTCTCCATGCTGCCGGGTTCAAAAGTCTTATCGACATAGGGTTTGTCCAAGAAATAATTGTAAAAGGCTGAGCCGAGATACCCCCACGAAAAAGATCGCCAATAATGATGCCAGCTGTCAAAAGGCAGGTGCAGCACCCTGGATTTTTCGGGATCGCGGTTAATTTTATCGGCAATTTGATAGTAGGCGGTTGGGATTTTTACATACAGAATAAAATTAATAAGGTTCCCTGTAAAGTATCCCCGGAAAAGATATGTGTAATAAAAGAAAAGGACGGCCAATACCGGGACAGCTATCTTATAGATTTTTTTAGTCGAAATGTGCCTGGATAAAAGCATCAGGAAATATGCCGCCATAAGGCTTCCGGCAACACTTATATACGCATGGAACTTCGTATCCCCTATCCTGAAAATTATTCCGAAATATGGAATATTCTTATCCATGAAGTCGTAAAGGAATCCGAGGGGTCCGTACTGTTTTGTCGAGAGGAACAAAAAAAACACTACCCAAAACGGAAGCCACATAGATTTCCTGTTTTTCTTCCAGGATTTAAGAATCATGATACCGCCAATCGCGTAAAGGACCGGAAACAGCAGGAAGACTTTTTGGTTCAGGGGTTTATGGTACTCGCCCAATTGCGGATGGATTAACTGATCGTTGCCTTTCAAGGAAGGGAATTTTATGTCGAAAAAACTCGGGTATAGCATCGATTGCTTGGCAAGGCTGAAATTGCTTTTTGGTTGATTCAGGGTTGATTCGTTGATTTCTATGAAAGTCCGGGCAAGCGGAATTATCGGAGATTTTTTCACGGTATAGTTGATAAACGGAAACAGCCAAAACGCATTCAAAAGCAAAAATACCGAGGAATAGACAATGGTCTTTTTAAAACCGACCTTAAAAAGGAGAAGTAGTCCGAGAGCCGCGAATGTCGTCACAAACACTGTTGGAGTCACATAACTTCCGGATGTTACGATTACGACAAGTGCCAGTATCAGAAAATCTTTAGTCTTTTTTTTGGAGTCAATAAATTTATAGAAAAAATACAGGGTAAGCGGCAGCGAATAGAATCTGTTGGTAAAGGGAATTATCGGCGAATAAAAAATTGAAAGCGTATTGAGATTAAATAAATAAAAAAGGGCTGAAGCAGTTGCAAAAAATTCCTGGTATCCACTCTTATTGAGGTCATCCTTAAGGGCAAGATCACTGAATATTTTTTTTGCCAGTCCGTAAATGCTTATTATCCCCAGCCAAAGAGCCGTCAGATAATAAACCTGGTCGAGAAGTTTTTCCGGAAAAATAAAGCTTGTAATCCAGTAGAATATTTGCCTGAATACATCTGTGACTTCAGCGTCAGATGCCACACCCAAGCCTCGATACTCCCGCCAAGTGGCGAAAAACGTCCTGAAAATATTCGACTCAAGATTGAAATAAGACGAATAATTGTCCCATCCCAAAAGATAAAAATCGGGTTTGATATTGACAATAGTAACGAGTGTCAGGACTGCGATTATTATCGTCAAGCCGGGGCGATTTTTGAAGTATTCAAATACTCTCCGTATCATTAAAATCATTATACAGACTTCTGCTATAATCATTTCATATACTATGATGCAACTTTCCCATCTTCAGATACGTAATCCCAAAGACGATGAGACGCCGATTGAATCGGCTACGCAAATTTTTGCATCGCTACTCCCCTATCCTTACATACCGTTTTTGAAACGGATGCTCGTTCATCCCAAAACGTATGCTTTTGAGATATATTTACTTTCCCAAACGCTTTATTTTTATGTTACCGTTCCCGCCCAGTCGGAAACTTTCGTCAATAGCCTCGTATCATCTTCATTCCCGACATCAAGCGCAAAAAAAACTGCCGACCCGATGGATATGATTCTCAAATCCAAAAAACTGTCCTATGGGGAAGTCGTCCTCAATTCCTATACTTATTTGCCGACTAAAACCTATTTTGACTTCAAGGATGTCGATCCGTTGTCGTCCCTTATCGGCTTCATGTCCAAACAACCGCCCAATATAAAAATGGCGATACAGATTGCAATCACGCCCGCATATTTTCCATGGTCTGATCTGGCAGTTTCGGCAGCCCACAAGCTTTCATATGACGAATCGGCGGCGAAGTACGGACAAAACCCCCAGCGCCAGCTGATTATGAAAAAGGCCTCATTCCAGGGAGGTAAGGCGGTCGTCAGGCTTTTGGCCGGCTCAAATGACGGAAGCGACCCCTACCCTTACTTGACCCAACTGGCGGGCACTTTCGGATCCTTCTCGCTTGGAGAGGGTAACCAATACGTTTTCAAGAAAAAAATATTTTTTGGCGAACCATTCCTAAAACGGATCAAGGAAAGGAAAATATCCTACTTTGAGAGGCAATATCAGATATTGAATGCCCAGGAACTCGCGACCCTTTGGCATCCCCCCGGATATCTTTTAAGCGGGATCAAGAATATTGCCTGGGGAAAAACTTTACTGGGCGAGCCTCCGGAAAATCTACCCGTCTCAGACGGCGTAACCGAGGAAAACAAAAAGGATATTAATTTTTTTGCAAAGACAGAATTCAAAAACAAGGACACGATTTTTGGAATCAAAACTGAAGACAGGCGTAAGCATATGTATATTATCGGTAAAACCGGAGTGGGTAAATCAACCTTGATCGCCAATATGGCGATTGACGACATCCGCAAAGACCGGGGAGTTGGTATTATTGACCCCCACGGGGACCTTTCGGAGGCGATATTGGACTATATCCCTAAACGAAGGATGAACGATGTGGTTTATCTTGAACCTTTTGATGCCGAAAGACCTTTTTCGCTGAACGTTCTTGAAATAAAAAACAAACAGCAGAAAGACCTTGTCGCTTCAGGAATCGTGTCCATTTTTTACAAGCTCTATAAGGATAGCTGGGGACCGAGGCTGGAGTACATACTCAGAAACGTCATTCTTACCCTTCTTGAAGCCCCGGGAGCAACATTGGTCGATATTCTGGCGCTGCTCTCAAACCCCGATTACAGGAAGAAGGTTGTCTCACAATTAGCCGACCCTGTCCTGAAGGACTTCTGGGAAAAAGAATATGCGAAGATGCCCGACCGACTTAAAGCCGAAGCCATCTCCCCCATCCAGAACAAAGTCGGACAGTTCGTGACTTCAAAAATGATCCGGAACATTATCGGCAAAACAAAATCGTCAATCGATCTTGAAAACATAATGAACGAGGGAAAAATACTGATTTTGAACCTCTCCCAGGGTAAACTCGGCGAGGATAATACCTCTCTGTTGGGAGCGATGCTCATAACCCAACTTCAGTTGGCTGCCATGAACCGCAGCTTCATCAAAGAACATGACCGCAAGGATTTTTTCCTGTATGTCGACGAGTTCCAGAACTTCGCCACCAATTCGTTCATAAAGATACTGTCCGAAGCCAGAAAGTACAGGCTTTCGCTGACTTTAGCCAATCAGTATATAGAGCAACTCGACGAGGATATACGACGGGCTATTTTCGGAAATGTCGGCACCCTCATGTCGTTTGTGGTCGGGGCACGGGACGCTTATGTATTGAGCAAGGAATACGGGGAAATCTATACCGAGAACGATCTTGTGTCCCTCGGCAAGTTTGAAGCCGTTTTGAAGCTATCAATAGACGGAATGACGTCTTCCCCGTTCCCGGCAAAAACCCTACCGCCCCCAGCGTTGAAAAACGATAACAGGGATACTATTATCCGGCTTTCCAAGGAGAAGTACGGAAGGAAGGCCTGAACATTGAGAATTTCAGTTTGTTTTCAGTTTGCTTGTTTATAAAATATAGTTATGAAAAATAATAAATTCATCTTACCGATCGCGGGTGTTATTGTTATTGCGGTTGCCATACTGGCATTTAACGGCTCCGGCCTGAAGGAACAAAAAAATTCAACCTCCCCAAATCCGTCTCCATCCGCCGTTGTATCGGAAAAAAAGATCGCTGTAAACTACAGGAATGGCCAATATAAGGCTGTTGGTAGCTATGTTTCCCCGGGCGGACCCCGCGAAATTGAAGTCGTCTTGACTCTTGAGGATGGCACCATAGTCGATTCCGTTTTTGTGGGAAACGCCACCGATCCCGCCTCCAAAAGATTCCAAGGTGAATTTTCCGACAACTATAAAACTTTTGTTATCGGCAAAAACATCGACGAAATTTCTCTTACAAAAGTTTCAGGCTCATCTTTGACCCCTAAAGGATTCAATGACGCGGTTGAAAAGATAAAAGCCGAAGCCCGGTCCTGATGGTTTTTGATGCCATAGGAACCAGATGGGTAATTGATGCTGAGATTGATTATAGACTTGCCCGCGAAATTCTTCTCACAATCGACGGTTTTGACCGTACATACTCAAGATTCCGGAAGGACTCACTCGTTGTCAAACATTCAAAAAAACCGGGCTTACCGGAACTTCCTGATGAAGGAAAAAAAATGCTTGAGCTATATAGAAAGCTCTATGATCTGACCGATGGTCTTTTTACGCCCCTGGTGGGGTACGCATTGGCACAGGCCGGTTATGATAGCGCATATTCTCTCAAACCATCAAAAATTACCCCTGCGCCAATTTGGAGCAATAAAATCTCGGAGCCTGTACTTCTTGACTTTGGCGCACTGGGCAAAGGCCGACTTATCGACATCGTGGGGGAAATATTGAGTACCCACGGAATTGGCGACTATACCATAGATGCCGGAGGTGACATCTTATATAAAAATTCCGATAAACCTATCCGGATTGGACTCGAGCACCCTGACAACCCAAAAAAAGCCATAGGGTATGTCAACCTGATGAATCAAAGTATCTGCGGCTCATCAGGAAACAGACGAAAGTGGGACAGGTTTCACCATATCATAAATCCGAAAACACTTACCTCACCTTCCGATATTCTGGCAACCTGGGTGGTTTCCGATACGGCGATTTTGGCCGATGCCATATCTACTTGTCTTTTTCTGGTTAAGCCCGAAAAATTAGTAGAAGAATTTAAATTTGAATACCTTATCCTCTACCCCGACTTTTCAATCTCCAAATCAAAAAAACTTGACGGCGAACTTTATTATAATAATTAAAATAGAATGCAAATCATAAAAGCCATAGACAACTTCCTCAATGCGGTAACCATGTACCGGCTATTGCTTTACGGATTAATCATCCTGTCAGTTATCACTCTCCTTATGGCTGGCGTCGGATTGATTCCATTTGGGGTAGGCCAACTTGCATTGACTTTGTTTATCGCGACATCATCGGGTTTTATCGGGCACCATTTTTTTAAAAAAATATTCCATTCCGTTACTAACAGCGAATCATACCTTATAACTTCCCTTATTATTTTCTTTATAATTGCGCCCGTATCAAGCCCCAAAGACGCCCTCATCACCTTTTGTGCCGGTTTAATCGCTGAAGCCTCCAAGTACTTATTCGCCGTCGAAAAAAAACACATATTCAACCCCGTCGCTTTTTCGATGTTTGTCATCGGACTTCTTGGTTTTGGTAACAGTATTTGGTGGATAGGAAGCGCCGCAACGCTTCCATTCGTTCTGATTATTGGAATGCTTGTTGTCCGGAAAATCCGCAAGATCGACCTTCTTCTTGTATTTATTGTTACCGCGCTTATTACCGTAACCTACTCAAATTTTAAAAATGACGTCGCGGCTTCGGAATCCGTTTTTCAGACCATCGTCTCATGGCCGTTGATTTTTTTGGGAACGATCATGCTCACCGAACCTCTGACATCGCCCGGAACCAGGAACCTTTACCTTGTCTACGGCGC
>CAZVQH010000012.1:0-1094 GCA_964629205.1 uncultured Gammaproteobacteria bacterium | reverse complement strand
TTCGGATTGCAGTTTCACATTGGACCTTTCTTTTCGACTCCTGAGCTTGCGGTAATCATCGGCAATCTTTTTGCCTATGCAGTTGGCCCGAAACAGAAACTTTTTCTTACCCTAAAGAAAAAAACCCAACTTGCCCCGGATATTTATGAATTTGCATTCGAAAATAATAGGCGTCCGCGCTTTTTGCCCGGACAGTATCTTGAATGGACCATTCCTGAAGAAAATTCCGACAGCCGCGGCAACAGACGGTATTTCACGGTCGCGTCCTCCCCTGCGGAGACTGAGTTGAAACTAGGCGTAAAAATCACGAAAGAGCGTTCAAGCAGCTTCAAGAAGAAACTATCCGCCCTTAATAAGGGCGATAGAATAATCGCCTCCCAGTTTTCAGGCGATTTTATACTTCCGAATGACCCTGAAAAAAAACTGGTTTTTATTGCGGGCGGAATAGGGATTACCCCATTCAGGAGCATGATAAAACATCTTCTGGACACGGGAGAATCCCGTGACATCGTCCTTTATTACGCCGCATCCAACAAAAACGAATTCGTATACCGGGATATATTTGACAAGGCGGGAGCGAAATTGGGCATGAAAACTTTTTATCTGACCGAAAGGTTGAGTCATCGCATTCTGACCGAAAACGTTCCTGATTATAAGATCCGCACCTATTATCTATCCGGTCCGAATGCGATGGTTGAAAACTACAGAAAACTTCTCAACGGAGTCGGTATAAAACCGCACCAGATAGTCACGGATTACTTCCCCGGTTTTTGAACGACATCTACTTGAATCGAAATTGCAATTCTGATAGATTGAATTTCATGAGGCCATCTCTTTGGAAAAAAGTTTTATTGACGTCTACTTCCTTTATTTTTATCCTCGTGTCATTTTTTTCCACTGGAGTCCTCGCTCAGGAAGCTCAATCGAATGCCCAGACCGACAAGTTCACAACCTGCTTAAAAAACCGGGTCGATCCGGCAACCGGGAAAGCCGTTCCTGATACGTTTTTGCTTACATGGCATGACCCGCCAAGCCCCCAATCGCTCAAAAAATACCTGACCGGCAACTTCCATCCCGTGTCGACCGTTTACGCC